>JBAXGN010000014.1 GCA_037139415.1 Verrucomicrobiota bacterium
ACCCGCCAATCCCCAATGGTATCAAATTATTCGGCGCAGATGCGGTGTTCTGAGGTTAAAATTTTTCATTCCATTCCGGTTGGGAATATTTTTCCCGCGCCAACTGGTCAATGCGTTGGCGGGGGAGTTCGGCAAGTGGCTCGGATGCTCCCCAAGCCTGGCATAAAGCAGCTTTGACCTGCGCCGCGTCCAAGGGCAGGTTCACCACAAAGTCGGCATGTCCCCGGTTCAAGCGATAGGCGGGCTGCTGGCTGGGTGGAGGTAAAAAACGGTGGATGGCGGTCAGGTCGAAGTTCAACAGGAAGGTGCCGTGAAACAGCAGACTGTTGCGGAAACGCCGTTGCGCGTTACCGGAGAATTTATGGTCGCCCAGGGTGAGGTCGGTGTGGCCCTGCACATGTACGGGTTGACCCAACACTGTGGCGAGCGCCGCGGCCTGACGCTCCATGATAAACCGGTTGGCGCTGGCAATGCTGGCCAGCGATCCGGCGGGGGTGACCTTTAAAATCAAGGTGTAGTTGAGACAGCCGGGACCCTGCAATACCGTGCCGCCGCCGCTGGGCCGGCGATACACCGGCACACCCGCTGCCGCACAGGCGGCCAGATTGGCTTCCCGGGCCTGTTTGTTGGCATAACCGACCACCACAAACCATTCCCGCGCTTCCCAAAAGCGCAACACCTCGGGCCCGCCCTGCTCGCAGGATTCAGCCAGGGCTTCGTCGCACGCGAGATTTTCCGCCGGCGTGGGCAACGTTTGGTCCAGATAGTTCACGCGCTCATGGTAGCGGTAACCAGGGTTTCGGGTCCATCCTGATTACGCAGGCAAAGGGATTACTCCTCCCGCTCTTTGGGGAGGGTGGCGACGTATTTGGTCCAGAGGTCCAGTTCCACATACATCTCCAGGAACACCGTGGGACGCAGCTCGTAATGGCCCACCATGAGATATTTCTTATTGGATTTCTCGTCCAAATAGGCCTGGAAACGGGAGTTGACGATGATCACGGGCGCGTAGGGATCGGCCGGCAGCGCGTCCCACCAGCCCACTTGCGAAAAATGGCGCAAATACCACGGCAACGGCCAATAGCTTTCATTGGAAATGACCTTGATCAACATCCGGTTGCCTTGCGGGTGTACTTTGGCGATGCCCGCCACTTTTTCCACCAACCGATAAATATCCGGCACGGTTTGCGCATAGACATAGGGATTACGCCAAGTGGCGGCGAATTGGAAGTTGGCACAGCACGCCTGCCAGCCCAAGTGCGTGCCACCACCGAGCAACAGCAGACTCAGCAACAGCTTGAGCCGGAAACCGCGCGTCCAAGTGAATAGGGCCACTACGCCCAGACCCGCCACGAGGATCATCGGTTGCAGGAAGCCCAGCAGGCACCAAGGCGTCTTGTAGCTGATCACGCTGTAGATGGCAGCGAGGAACCAGGTGTAAAACACGAGGCTCCGGGCCAGAAAGGTGTGGACGCCCGGCAGGGAAGTCCGCAAAAACGGTACGACTGACCCGACCAGCGCCAGTACCAGAATCAGCCCTTCCGACCACCGCGGGCCCTTGGGGGCCTGAAACCAGAACAGATGTTCAAAGTAAAAGTACCAGGGATGGATATGAGGAGAATGGCCGCCCGCGCGCTTCAGCCACGGCAGGTACGTGCGCAAGGCATCCACCGGCCCGCGCGCGTTCGTGCCGAAGGAGGAGAAGAATAATTCCGCCACGACCAGCGCGGCCAAGGCGGCGACCAGCAGGTGTCGGCCCGAAACCCATCCGGCGGGCGGCCGCAACGGCTGCCCCTCGCGGCAGCGGGCCACCAGCCGGGCGGCGAACAACGCGGCGAGGGCGGCGGCGACGTTCAACACGAACGTCTCCTTGGTGGCGTACATCAACCCCAACGCGGCACCGCCCAGAATAGCCCATCCCAACCGTGAGGATTGTGAGTAACGCCAGATCGCCGCGAGCAACAACAGGGTGAAAAACACGAACAACATCTCGTGGATGAAGTAGCGGCTGTAAAACACCATGGCCGGGGAAATGGCCGTGAGCACACCGGCGCTAAGGATTACGCCCCAGCCAAGGCCATCCCGCAAGAGGGGCAACAACAGAATCAACGCCACACCGAAAAATACCGGGGTCAGGCGCAACGTCGCATCCTTCATTTGCGCGGCATCTTGGGCCGGACCGAGCCAGAGGAAAGGCAGCGAGAAGTAATACAGGGCGGGACCATGGTATTCATCTGGATCGTACGCGTACTGGCCTTTTTCCCAAAGCGTCTGGAGTTTGAACGCGTTGATGGCCTCGTCGTTGTGCAGGGGACGCTGGTCAAGCCGGGGCAGGCGAAACGCCAGCGCTCCCAACGCGATCAACAACAGCAGCAAAAGCCGGCGGTTCATGCCAATGGAGCAGCGCCAGGCATCATTTCATCAATTCGAGCAATTGCCCACGCACGGCGGTGCCTTCCACTAATTTTGCCGTGGCGGACAACTTGCCCACTTTCTCCACTCGAATCCGTCCGGTCTGGTTGCCGGTAATGGTGTCAATGACATTGCCGGTGGCGGGATCCGTGACGAAGCGCGGTTTCTCACGCACAAGGAATTGATCACCCGGTTTCAGGCTCACATTCTCGCCGCCATTGACAATCACCGCGCCTTGATCAGACTCGGCCACCAAGGGATGCCAATAGTCCACGGGCAGCACCTTGAACAGCTCCTCAATCGCCTCGGTCATCGCCCGTTCCGTGGCCTTGCCCAACGGGGTGCGCATGAACGCTTCCCCGCCAAACTTGATGTTTTTATATTGCCCCGCCGCCCCGGCGCTACCGGAAGCGGAGTGCCCTTGCCCTTTGGCCGAGCCGATGATTTCACCGGTTTCCACGTCGTAAATGCGCATGTGCAGCCCCACCTGGGACCGGCTGCCACCCCCAAAGATTTTGTACGAGGAAACACCGACTCCGCCCGACAGACCTTCACCCCCGGAAAAATCCGTGATCGCCCCGCGAATCAGATATTTGGCGTTTTTCAAGCGACCACCGGCCACGCGGCCCTCCTGCCGGGAGACCCCCTGTTTCTGCAACGCCAGCTCGCCCAGAATGTCACGGATGTTTTGGCGTTCCAACACCACCACTTTTTTCGTATCCATCAGGCGGGTGACCAGCATGTCCGCCATGCTGCTGCCCAGGTTCCATTGGGAGTTGCCGCCGCCTTGGTTTTCAAACTCCATCACGGCGACCACCGGAGGAACTTCGCAGCCTTTCTTGAACGGGATGGCACCGGGGGTTACTGGCCGGTTGTCACTGGTGGTAAAGCATCCGGAGAACGTAAAACAAACCATTCCGGCCACTGCGGCCAGGGAAAGCTGAAGCAAAGCATGTTTTTTCATGGGCTCAACCGTATCCCAATCCCCGGTGCCGGTCAAGCGGGCGCAACACCTAATCCGTCACGGCGTGCCCGGTGTCCGCCATTTCCAGCTTGGGCCAGAAAGCGGCATAAACGGCGACCCCGATGAAGCAAATCATGGGCATCAGGAACCCGACGCGCATCGAGTACGTGTCCGCCAGCCAGCCCATCCACAAGGGCATGATGGCTCCGCCGACAATCGCCATGACGATCAGCGAAGAGGCCAGCTTGGTATGCTCGCCCAAACCCCGGATGCCCAGCGCAAAGATGGTCGGGAACATGATGGACATGAAGAAGAAACTCATGAAGAGGCCCGCGAGGGAAAGCCAACCCCACGGCATTATCACCAGCACCATGGCGGCGGCGCTCAGCACACAATAGACGGCCAGGGTGGAATGCGCCTTGCAGAAACGCAGCACGCCGCTGCCCGTAAACCGGCCCAGCAAAAACAGGCCGAACCCGCCAACCGAAAGCAGCAAGGTGGCCCCCTGCTCGGAAATGCGGAACAAGGAGGCGTTCAGGTACGGGTTGCGGACAATCAGGCTGGCGGGATAAGTGTCTTCCAGCAGACGACGATTGAGGCGCGCCAAGGTTTCACCCTGGGGATTCTGCGCGATGAGTTTTTTGGTTTCCTCCGCCAAGGTTACGCCCGCAAAGCGTTGGGCTTCATAGAGCGTGTTGGTTTGCAGTATCCGGTTGAACTCGGTTTCCAGGGCCGACACCTGTTTGCGCACCAACGTTTTCTGGTCGGCTTCCACCGCCACCGCCAGCGCTTGGGTATTGGTCGCAAATTTACCCCACAAGAATTGGGAAACCGGCTGGGTCTTGGCATCCGCATCCTGCCTTAGCCGGGCATATAACCCTTTGGCGTCCTTGATGTCTTCCGGCGCGAACATCGCCGCCGAATAGGTCATTTTGGCGGGCATTTTGGCGGCGGCCACCTGACTGAGGGTGGGGGTGTCACTGACGACGTAATTGATGAAAAAGCTAAAAATACCCGTCTGCGCCGCAACGTACAGGAATTGGGCCACCACCGCCATGGTGAAATGCCAGCGCTTGAAGAGCGGCTTGCCGGAGGTGGCGCCACCGCCATTGCCGCCTTCCGCTTTCGCTTCGTCTTCCGCCTGCAAATCCGGCACATTGGAAAATGCGAAAATCACAATCAGAATCGTAACGATGATGCCCACCATGAGGTAGGGCTTGTAGAGATTCTCGTTGCTGCGATTCACTTCGCCCGAGCCCGAGAACAGGAAAAAGCCGCCGATGATGGGACCGATAATCCAGCCGATGCCGTTACAGCTTTGCGCCAGGTTGATGCGCGTGGCGCCGGCTTCGGGCGGGCCAAGTACGGTCGTGTACGGATTCGCGATTGTTTCCAGGCAGGTCAGCCCCGTCGCCAAGATAAACAAGCCGGTCAGAAATGCCCAATAGGTGCCAATATGAACCGCCGGGATGAACCAAAAGGCCCCGGTGGCGATCAGCACCAGGCCGATCATGATGCCGCCCTTGTAGCCGAAGCGCCGGGCCAGCAGGCCGGAGGGGATGGCCATCAGAAAATAACCCATGTAATTCGCCATCTGCACCAGTGCCGATTGCGTCTTGCTGACGCTGAGCGAATTTTGAAAATGTTTATTCAACGTGTCGATCAGTCCGTTGCAAAATCCCCACAGGAGAAACAACGTGCAGATAAGCATGAATGTAACGGCGTGATTCCTCCCATCCGCCGTGCGGAACAGATTTGATACTTGCTTCATAGTTTTCAGTGTTCTTAAACGTTATTTATGGCCAGCCAGATAAAAAGGCGCTTTCACACCTTTCCGCCCATACACACATTTACGGCTGACCGTGCTTTGGTAACGGAATCTCACCGGCAGGTCAAGCAATCCCTTCTGCCCGTGGCGCGAGTTACTGGCTTCACCCCGTCAGCATGAGGTGGCGGCGCGCGAAAGGAAATGGCGAGAATTGACTTGTTCCTGTCAGTTTTTGACCTGCGCTACGGGCGATCCTCTTTGCCAGGTGGGATGGTCCGCTTGAGCAGCAGCCAGTCCTGCCCTTTCCGGCTGAGGGAACTGGTGTAGGCCTTTTTAATAACCAGTGTAAATTCAGGGTCGGCGAGCATTTGTTTGATCAAGGCGTCATGAAACTCCGGCGCCGCGCCGCCAATGACGAAATAACGCAAGCCGGTTATTTTAACGTCTTCCAGCGTTGCTTCTCTGGGGAAAAGGGTGACGTGCCGCCTCAGTTTGGGCGGATACCACAGTTGCATCAATGGCTCACCCCAGCCGGTGATGGCGCCGATGTTCTTTTCACTGCTTGGAATTTGCGCCACGACCGCTTCGCCGCAGTAATACCGTTGGGCGAACAGGTCATATTGGCGAATTTGGCTGAGTAGTGCGGCGGGGGCATGTATTTTATCCAGCAGCGCCAGGGTGTATTTCACCGGCCAGAGCGGATTGGTCGGGGTGAAGATGATCGCCCAGGCGGAAACGGTCACCAAGAGAAGTCCCCATCGGCGAACGGAACGGAATGAAATTTGCGCCAACCCCCATAAGGCAAAGGGCATAAAAAAAATGACAAAGCCGACCAGGGAACGGGCAATGCTTCGGGCGGATACTATCAGGGAGGAGAAAATGAACCCATACACGCCCGCCCAGATCAGCCAGTAAAGCCAGCGGGGGTTTTCCATGGACGTTTTCCAAGCCATTTTGGCGCCGAGGATCATGGCCAGGGAGTAGCACAAGCCCAGGCTGGCATTATCCACCAAAGGCAATTCGTGCGTATGCAGATTAAACAGCGGCGCATAATGAGTGATTCCGTGCTGGACCAGCCATTGGTCACTCAGGGTATTCCAACGGGAGGCCAAGGGTACCAATGGGGGTTGCAGCGCATGGTAAACCATCATCACGAAATTCCCGAGAAATTTACCCAAAGGCGTGCCCTGCCACACAATTTGAGCCGGCCCGGTCCAGGAACCATACGTTTCGTAATTCATCCAAAAGCTGTTCAAGGGTGACGTCGCCAGCGCGCCGAGCCCCACCAAGGGGGCATAACGCCAATTGACCACGCGCCAAGGCCGGGAGGGGCTGAACAGAAACCATAAAACCCAAGGCAAACCAAAAACGCAATACTGGGGTTTCGTCCCGGCAGCGACGGTGAAGGCAATCAGAGAAAACCAGGGATTGAGGGGACTTTGCTTTTCCTCGAACACCACGATGAAGTAGCCGGCGGCAATCAACAGCACGCTGGAATACATATCATTCATGCCGCGCGGGGCCTGCAACACGAATTCCATCGGCAAGGCGGCAATCAGCGCCAGCCATCTCGCTTTTTCGGCATCATTGGTCCAAGTTCGCACCCAGGCGCCCATGATCAGATAGAACACCACCCAGGCGATCACATTGGTGACTTCAGAGTAGTTGCCATTATCAATCGTTAATAATGGCAGGGCGGCCAACCCCCAGTTGTACGGCATGGTGTTGAGCCGCTCGTCCGTGACGGGTACGTGCGTTATGTGGCCTTCTTGCAGCCAGATGAACTGCCGGGGAATCCGGTAAGACACCGAGTCATGCACGGTGGCCGGGTAAATATGGGTCACGAGCAAAAACAACAGCACAAAGAACAAGAACGGCTTGAAGAGGAGCTGGGCTTTGAGTGGCGCCAGTTCACTGGGGGAATATTGGCGGAGCTGCCATCTGGCCCACAACAGGATGCCGACGGTCCATGGCACCGCCGTCCAAATATTATAAGGCAAAAGTACGGCCGCACTCCAGAGATAGGCGTTTAACAACAGGCCGGCAATCCACATCAGCCAAGCCTGGACGATTACCTGCGTGACGGGAACCTTAGACACGCCACCCCCTCTCAGCCAGCCTGGCAGGCAGCCGATTTTCAAGAGTGCCGTTGGTTGTGGTGAACGGGTTCTGTCTTATATCCGCAAACACTGGTTGCCTTTATACTGGCTCCGGTAAGCTTGGCAAGGCCTATTGTGTGATCACACAGAACTGGTTGCGTAGCGTATTCCGATGAGCCCCGGCCCCCTCATAGCTCATCCAGAAAACGTGAAGCGCGGATGGCATTCTCAACTTGAAGACAGGCGATGCCCCCGATCATGGGATACACCAGCTTCAGACGCGGATTGAACCACTGGCCATGTGCCTTCACCAACGCCCCGTGGTCTTGGGGACAGCCAAGAAATTCGGCTGCCATCCGGCCGGAGTGAGCGGGCTCTTTTTGAATGATATAAATCGCCGGGCAGTTCATGTGCGAACCGAAGCGGCATAGCTCATGCTTCCGCAAATTAAGGCCGAGCGTTGCGATGGCCTGGGGAATATCGCGCACGTAATCTTGCAGGATGAGCCGGCGCTTTTGAATGCGATCTCCCAGCTCGTAATCGGGCTCGATCAGGATCAAATACGAACCGGCCACCCGATACATTTCCCGCAATGCCTGGACCGTATTAAATGGCGATTGCTCCAGGCAATGAACCGTATAGACCACATCAAACGAGTTGTCCAGAAACGGCAGTTGGAAGATGTTGCCAAGCACGGACAGTTCGATCGGAAGCCCCTGCGAGCGAGCGTAGCGCTCGCCAACCTGCAGGCGGGACCATGACAGATCCATCCCGACGAACCGGCCGGGCGGGGAATTCCCCGAGCGTTTCCACCCGCCTACTGCCGAAGTATATTCGCCCACCCCGAGTTCCAAATACGAGGCGGCTTTCGGATCGAGGCGGAAAACATTTTCGGCGATAAGGCTGTCAAACCCGGCAAGGTATTTATCTGAGCCAATCTTCGCCGGCACGCCGTCAAGGCAGGCAACGATCTCGTGGGGTTGGGCGAGCGAAGCTTCCCGGCTTTTGATGTATTCCCCCGCCAGTTGATCATATTTTTCGAGGACTTGGCTGAGCGTGCGTTTGCGCTTTGGCAAAGCTGCGGCCAGGGCGGATAATCCCGCCGCCAGCGAGTGTGATAACCTTCTTAAAATTCGGCTCGGAATTTTGGTGAAGTAGTGGCGCGTTATCTTGGCCCGTGCGCGCACAATATCCGCCTCTTCCACGGACGGATGCGCACCGTTTTTGCCGGTATCGCCCCTCGTAGCGCCTTGCGGCGTACTGGGGGAAGACACTACCGCGTCTAGCTTATGCTTCATGTGTCGCCTACCGTACTTCCTGGCCTGCCAATCGTCAAGCTGGCCGACAGACTGACGGGAACCCGATCAATAAAACGGGTCACCTTATTCACGTTATTAGTGTAACCGGAGATTGCCCGACTTTAAAACGAAAAACCGCTGGCTTCTTTTTGCGCGCCCCACCTCGCTGAAATATTTGCGGGCAAAAAATCCAAAGGGCGCGGCAAAGCCGCCATGAAAGTGATCGCCGAAGATCAGGTGCGCGTGTTGCTGGTTGATCCGCCCGTGGGCCTGTCCGACCTGGAGTTCACTGGAACTGATAGAATTTGCTTTTTGGCACTGCTCATGCTTTCAATTGTCGCGTTGCGGTAACTTTTGAACTTTGCCAAAGAAATGTCAGATCAAATGAACTCGGAGATGCCATGAAGAATAATTTCATCCTGCCTGCGCTGTTTCTGCTTGCCATGCTGTTCTGTGGGCAAACTCAGGCCCAGGAAAAGACGCCAGAGTCGAACAACCTGTTGGTGGCCAATGTGCGCGAGTTCGGGGCCAAAGGGGACGGCAAAACCGACGACACTGCGGCCATCGAGAAAGCCTGGCGCACCGTGTGCAAGGGGCAGAAGCCGGGGTACCGTGGCAAGGGGCCGTCACCGCGCGGGTATGCGGCCGTGAACGAACCGGCACTCTACTTCCCGCCGGGTGTGTACGTTTACAAGGGCAAGGGACTGGAATGCCCCGACGCGCAGGTGTGGCACATCAAAGGCGACGGGCCAAACCAGGCACGGATTGAGCTTTCCGGCGAGGTGTACTTCCTCACCTGTGGCCGGGTTGAGTCCACCATCTTCGAGGGGCTCTCGTTGGTCGGTGGGAAAGGGGCCTTTCGCAGCATCTGGACGAAGAACATGGTCGGCGGGCGCCACATCTTCCGCGACTGCTACTTCATTGACTACTCCGAGTGCGCGATCGGCAACAACGCCGATGACTCGCCCTATCTTTCCGTCGAGGACTGCATCTTCTACGGGCGAGCCAAGTCGCCATCCATCGGCATTGCTTGGGGAGGATACTTCGACGACAGCCAGATTACGCGCTGCGCCTTCGAGCAGAACAAGTATCACCTCAAGCTGGGCGACCGCCTCAGCGGCAGCCTTCAGGTTGGCCCCCGTAACAGTTTCATCTCTTTCGGTGGCACGAAGAAGGAAGCCGACATCTGGCTGGTGCCCAACAGCGATGCGAAAAGCTGGGGCGTGAACAGCGGGCAGGGCATTCTCATCAGCGACAATAAGTTCGGCAACGAGAACCGTGACACCGACAAGCCGCGGATCCTCATCGCGCTTGAGGACAAGGCCAGCGGCAGCGACCGGCTCGCGCGCCAGCACAGCACGACGGTCGTTCCTGGGCAGGGCAGCTACGTCACCGGCGTGAAGCTCCGCGACAATCTGCTTTCGGGATCGGGTGGCGAGCAACGCGGCATCGTGTACTCGTACATCGCCCAGGCCGGGATCAGCTTCGACCACAACTACCACTACGGCACACCGTACCCGTACCTGATCGAATTCGATCCTGGCATCAAGCGGCTGCAGGATCACACACCCGGCAACACGAGCTACGTTTACTCGCAGGAACGCGACAACAAGCAGTGGGGACCTCTCGGGCCGGCGGTCTCCAATCTTCCCGGCTACGCGATCCCGTTCGATCCCGACCTCTTCCTCGCTGGCAGCCCCGAGGCACCGGCGGTGTGGCAGCGTGGCGACGACCCTGGCTACCAGCCCATCGCCTCGCTCACCGGGAGGGACATGCTGGCCAGCGGCGCGGGGCAGCTCAAGGCCGTGGCCGACGCGCACGGCGGCGAGACTGCGGCGGAGTTTACCGCCGCCGCTAAAAACGCCGGCCTGACGGTGCGGCTGGATGACACGAAGCAGCTCCAGGAGGGGCGGGTGGGGTTCATCGAGGTCGAGTTGAAACGGTCGGACGCCGCGCCGTTGGACACCGTGTACCTGTGGCTGGTGCATAACTACGGGCAGTCCAATGAACGGGTCTCGGCGAGGACGGTTCGCCTGCAGGCCAACTGGCAGCGCATCACCCTCCCCTTCGTGATCCGCAACCTCGACGGAGGGAGGTTCCACTTGGTTCTGCTCGCCGAACAGTTCCAGAAGGGCGAGCAGGAACGTTTCGTCTGCGGGAACGTCCGCGTGTATCATGCCACCGCACCGCATTCCGGGGTACGCGAGGGCTTGCGGAGCATTGGCGACCAGGACGCCGCGATCATGCTGGGCCGAGATCCCGAGCAGATCCATTTCGCTGCCGCACTGACCGCCGACCGCACCCTCACCTTCGCCACGCCGCATGCTTCGATCCAGCCCTTGCCCGGAACGCGGTTTCACCTCTCGCGTTCTGGAACCGGCCCTGGCATCCTGAAGGTCGTGGGCATCGCCACCCTCACCGGGGGTGAGTGGTGCGAGGTGACGCACGATGGCACCGCCTACCGATTGACAGCCAAGGGAAGCCTGAAATAATCCAAGCGATCAGTGGCCGTCCCTTGCGGGATCAAGGGGCGGTATCCACCTTTTCGCTGGCCTGTTTCCAGCCGGAAATGCCGGCGGACAAGTGCTTGACGTTCGTGTAGCCCAATTCCACCGCTGCTTGGGCGGCCGCCTGGTAAGCCCGGCAGCGCGGCCCGCCGCAATACGCCACAATCAGCGCCCCTTTATCCGAGGGTAGCAGCGTGGCCAAACGCTGTTTGTTGCCCTGGTAATCGATGGCTCCAGGAATGTGCCCGGCGTGCCACGATTCGCTGCCGTTTGCGTCCAGCACAACGACTTGCTTGGCCGCAATGGCCGATTTGAGGTCCGTGATGGAGATGTTGGCAAACTCGCCCGCATAAGCCGCCACCGCAAGCATCGCGGTGGCCAGGAGGAGGATCAGTTTTTTCATGGTTTCGATTTCGATTTGAGGGTTTGGATCAGGGATGTCCGCCCCGCTCCGGGACTCCCAGGCGTGGCGGTGATGCGCAGAACACGGCTGCTCGCCATCGGGCTCAGCGCCCGGCGGATACTGCACGTTGACGTAAACTTATGCATCGCATTAGAAGTATATATCTGAAACGCAGAATGCAAAATGCATTTTATTGCGGGTTCGCACCACTTCGCAGGCCGGCCGGGGAGGGGAAAATCGGGAAAGCTCCGGCGTTTCCCTGTGATTTTGGGGCACACGGTGCGATGGCTCAGCCCCACGCAACCACTTAAAGTGTCGTTTACATACCCAGTGTGCTAATCAAGGCAACCTGACACCTATACGATTCAAACCCGCTGGATGTATGTTGGAATTCAGGTGTTGGGTCACGTTGCTGAGGATGGTCGGCGGGAACTGGGCTAAAATCGTGAGGTCAACCCCAGCGCTCCTGCCAGCAGGCCGATGGTGAATGGGAGACGGCATTATGAGTGGCGAATTGGCGGGACAATGGTTGCTCCTTATTTTTCCACGGCAGCACCGGGTGGGAGCAACCGGCAACCCTCGCATAGTACCGCCGCCGGTTCGGGTTGGGATTCGGTCCCCGGCGGCAGCACGACCGGCTGGCTGGCGGACGGGACAGGTGGATGCGCTTTGCCGCAAACGGGACAGGCCGGGAGTCGGGAGGCAACGGAACGCAGCACACTGCGAGTCGCCTTGAGTTCGTCCGAAAGCCGATGGATACGGTCCAGGTCGCCCTTGATTTTGGCGATGGCCACGGCATTGATGACAAAACAGGTGAAGTGAACAATGTTATTCCAGTACAAATAGAAAACACTGGAATATTTCTGACCGGTCAGGGCGTCCGCAAACCCCCACGTCAGGGTTGCCGCCAATGAAATCAGGATGCCCGGCCAACGACCCAATTGCCAGGCCGCAACGCCCACCGGGCCGGAATAAAACACAAAAAAACCAAACTCATAACCCGTGACATAGTCCACCCAGCCCAACAGGGCCAGGCAGGCCAGGCAACCGGCTAAGATGGCGATTTGGCGTAGCAACGGCATGAACGTCATTCACTGGATGGTTCATTCCACCCGTGCGAACGCGAAAGATAGTCCTTGTTTTGCGGATTCCAAGCAACCGAAATCAGGACCGGTTTTTGTTAACACAAGGTGGTATCGAAGCTGTTTATGCCGGGTTGAGGGGGATTTGGCACTCACCTGCATCAAACATGCCGTTTTCGTGATTTTTGAGTTTTTTTGCGGTTAATGCCGTTTTCTATCCCGCCGACTTGGCAATCCCACTATTTGACAGCGCCCGGACGTGGGCTACTTTGCTCCCCAGTTGACTCGCTAATGAATATTATGAGACTAACGAATACTACGTTCTTTTGTGCGGCTGTCTTGAGCCTTGCCACCTTGGCAGGCTCAGCCCAAACCACGTTCACCAAGGTTGCCGATTATGGCACCCCTATCCCCGGGGGCACGGGTAACTTCCTCAGTTTGAGTAGTCCGCTCTTTGACGGAACCACTGTGGTGTTTGAGAGCATCGTGGATCCTGTCTTTAGCGGGGCGGCGAAACCCGGTATCTACCGGTGGTCCGGGGGCACCCTGAAACGCGTGGCAGATGGCACCACCACTGTACCCGGAAGCAGTGTGCTGTTTACCAATTTTGCATATGGTTTCGCCAGTTATGTGGGCAATGGGATCGTGACTTTCAAGGGCGAGAGCAGCGTGGGCGTCGGGTATTATCAACATAACGGCACCAGCCTGTCTCGGGTCTTCGATTCCAGCACGGTATCGGCGGTACCCGGTGGCACCGGGGCCTTTGCCACCTTGTACGCGCCGGTGGTTCAAGGCAATGTGGTATCCTTCATTGGTCAGGATGCCGCCGGATGGCGCGGAATCTTCCAATATAGTAATGGCACCCTTCGGGCGCTGGTACCGCCGGGAGCTGCTTATCCGGGGGGAACGGGAAAAATTTTAACCAGCAGCGACTTGGGATTTGCGGATAACCTTGTGGCGTTTTGGGCCAGTGATTCAACGAATTTCAACCGGAATGCCATTTTCGCGGTAACCGGAGGTTCCTTGATTAAAGCGGTGGAAGCTGGGATAACCACGGTGCCTGGAAAGTCTGAAAAGTTTACCGGTTTGGATAGCCCGCCTATTGTATTCGACGGAAAAATCATATTCCAAGGCCAATCCAGCAGTGGGGCCGGAATATTTTCGGTTAATCCTGACGGCACCGGCCTCACGAAACTGGTGGATTCTAAAACCGCCATACCAGGCCTGACGGGAACCATTTCATACCTCAGTTTGATCGGATACGATGGCACCAACCTGGTGTTCCAGGTGACAGTTCAGTCTAACAATAACTATTATCAAGGTTTTTATTCCCTACGGGGCGGCACCATTAAAAAAATCGTTGATAATAAATCGATGGTGGATGGAAAACCCGTCAGTTACCTCAGTGCCTATGGTCGGGTTTATGGTGCGGATCAAATCGCGTTTCAAGTCGCATTCACCAATGGCACAACCGGCATTTATATCGCCAAGGGTGGCACCACCGGCGGTGGTGGTGGTACCACCGACACCTCCCGTCCCAGCATCTCCATCGGAACCCCCAAGGCGACACGTACTATCTTGACCAATGGGTTCCTGCTGGTTTCCGGCACCGCCACTGACAACGTCGGGGTGGAGCAGGTCTATTGCCGGTTGAACGGCGGCCCTTGGTATTCCGCCGTCAGCACCAACAATCGTGACTGGTCTTATGGTTTCATTGCCACCGCTGGCAGCAACACTGTGAGCGCCTATGCGGTGGATGCCCAAGGAAACGTCTCCCTGACCAACAGCGTCACCATGTTTGACATTGCCTCGGGTTCACTAACCTTAATCACGAACGGGATCGGTGGCATCGTGCGCGTGGGCTTTACCGGTAATCAATTGGAGGTGGGCAAACAATATTCCGTGACCGCCGTACCCGGTCCGGGACAGGTCTTTTCCAACTGGTCCGGTGGCCTAGCCAGCACCACGGCATCGTTGAGTTTTCTCATGCAAAGCAACCTTTCTTTGACGGCCAACTTTGTGCCGAATCCATTTCTGGCAAATATCGGGAATTATGCCGGCATTTTTTCGCCGAAAGGCGCGGTGTATGCCACCAATGCCGGTTATGTTTCCATCTCCCTGACGGATAAAGGTGCGTTCACCGGCAAATTAATTCTCGACGGCAGCGCCATTCCCCTGAGCGGTATGTTCAGCGTGTCGGGAGCCACCATGGTGCAGGCACGTCAAGGCACCAAATTACTACTGGTCAGTTTGCGCTTGGTTGGATCCAGCCAGATGATTTCGGGTCAAGTGTATGGAGATGGCTGGTCTGCTTATCTCGGGGCAGTTCATTTGTTGCCCGCTGCGAGCAACACCTTTGCTGGTACCTACACAATGATAGTCGCCGAGAACAGCCTGACAAAAGGCGTGGGCAGTAGCAGTCCAACAGCCTTTAGTCCCCTCACGCTGTCGGTGACCACTGCTGGGACAGCCACCTTGAAAGGCTTTCTCGCAGATGGCATACCAGTGAGCATCCTCTCCGCGGTGACGGCCAACGGCTCAGTACCCTATTATGCATCGCTATACGGCAACAAGGGCATCCTGGTCGGTTGGTTGCAACTCAACGGCCCGCAGGCCGGTTCGGCTTATTGGACCAAGCCCGAGTCACTTAACGATAAATTCTATCCTGCGGGCTTTAACGAAATACGTCCCGTGACCGTAGCCAAATATTTAACTCCGACGCTCGGGCACAGCCCGGTGACATGGACCAACGGCGTGCTGGTCGTTGGCCAAGGAAACCTGGCCGCGCCATTGACCAACACCTTGACGGTGGTGAATAACCAGTTGCGGGCGGGTAACGGTGCCTTGAGCAATCTGGTGCTGACCGTCTCCGCACGGGACGGCCAAGTTACCGGGAACTTCAAGCTTCCGGGCGCAAAAGTTGTCACTCAGTTTAAGAGCGTCCTGATCCAAGGTGCCAACACCACAGGCGCAGGCTTTTTCCTAGGCACCAACCAATCCGGATTTGTGTGGATTAGCCAGTAATTGCTTGGTTCACCTGTTCTGCAAAACCGGCCACCGGCGCACGCCTCGGTGGCCGGTTTTTTTTCAGGCCCGTGATTTGCAGTTTCCTAACCCGAAATATGTATTCGTCACACCCCAACGAACTTGTGGCAGCTCTGATGGCAAACCCGTTTTGTAAATCGGTACTTGAGAGGTTTGAAATGAATTTGGGCAGTGGTGCTCTAGCAAATATGTCTGGAATCTTTATTTCATTCTCAAAGAAATAACTTCCCCGCGCACTTCCACTTTGACCAGCGCGGATTCAATGGCAATCACCTTGGCTTCGCCAATCGTGTCACCCACGTACATGGTGCGATCGTTGATCACGGCGGAGGGTTTAGACGGGCGATAGAAAATCCCCTGCAAATGCAGCACCACCGGTTCCGGCTTGGGTTGGGAATCCACCACCGGCGAGCGAATTGGCGGCGGTATCACCTTGGCCACGGGAGCGGGCGGGTTAGACCTCACCGGTTCCGGCTTGGCCGAAATCGCTGGCGGAATGACCGCAGGAGTATTCGCTACTGAAGCTGGCGGCGGCACGGGAACCGGAGGGGCCTGAGTGGGAGCCGGGGGGACCAGTTTTGGTTGAGGATTCCTGGCGACCGGAACCACCGGCGGGGAAACGACCGCCCCCACGGGAGACCCTTTAGCGTGGCTGCGATCCCACCACCAGGATCCGACCAGCATCATCCCGCCCAGCACCAGCACCAGCACCACAATGATCAGCCAGGGACCCAAAGCATCCACCGGTCGGCGCTGGTTCAGGGTATCCACCGGACGCAGCGCCTGGCCCAGCGGCGGCGGCTCGGACGGGCGCTGTTTCTGCGCCCGGCTGGCCTGTTTCAGTGCATCGTTGATGAGGCTCATGGCGCGCAGGGAGCGGTTTAACCCAGGTTTCCTTCCAATTCCCGAATGGCCAGGCCCACCATGAAATAATCAATGCGGTCGCTTTGCTTGACGTATCCGGCCAGCAGGCATTTATCGCACACGGCGTTGACCAGGCGCGGAATGCCCTGGCTGTAGCGGCGGATGCGCCAGAGCGCGCCGGGAGTAAAATACGGTTGCCCGTTGCCACCCGAGACATGCAGCCGATGCTGGATGTACTGGTTGATTTCGGGGCGGGTCAGCGGCTTGAGATGGTAACGCACGGTGATGCGCTGCCGGAGCTGGCGCAGCGAGTAATCATTCAGGCGATCCCGCAACTCCGGCTGGCCCATCAGCACAATCTGGAGCAGTTTGCGGTCATCGGTTTCCAGGTTGGAAAGCAGCCGGATTTGTTCCAGCAAATCGTTCGTCAGGTTTTGCGCCTCGTCAATGATCAGCACGCAATCCTTGTCTTTATGCACCATCTCCAGCAGGAACTGGTTGATCAGCGAGAGCGTTTCGAGTTTGTCCCTGCGTTTGACTTCCAGGCCGAATTCCATGGCAATGGCCTTGATGAGGTGGTTGGCATCCAACACCGGGTTGAGGATCAGCGCGGTGGCGTAATGGTCGCCCAACTTTTCCATCAGGGCGCGGCAAAGGGTGGTCTTGCCCGCGCCGACTTCACCGGTCAACTGCACGAACCCCTTGCGCTCGTGAATACCGTACAATAAATGATTGAACGCCTCGCGGTGCTTGGCGCTGTAGAACAGGAACCGGGGGTTCGGCGTGATGTCGAACGGCGGCTCTTTCAACCCATAGTACTCCAAATACACGCGCCGTATTTAACCGATCACCGACGCATTGTCGAGCAAGGAAGCAAGTGGGCGCACCTTTTAGCGGAGCCGCTTGCGGTGCGCGAACGAAATTTGGAAACCAAGGGTCTCGCCATTCGTTGTCTTTTCGGCGGGAACTACGGTAGAGTTGCTGGAGAATGATTCAGCGAAAGCCAAAGTACCGGTGCCGAAAGGAGCCGGCAAGAACATGTTTGCCAACCTGCGGGCAGACCTCGGCAATTAACCCGACAACCGCTTATTGGCGGCCACCTCGATAAATCGGGTGCTGACCTTGCCCTCCGCGGCGGTACAGATAAAGAAACCCTTCTCGCTGGTACGATCATGGTTCCCGCGCTTCAGGGAGCAACAGCGATTGGTATAGATCGGCGCTGCGCCGAACTTCCGTTCGGTAAACCCGTGAAAGTGACCACAGAAGATGGCTTGCAAGTTGAACGGCTTGAATTGCTCCAACACTTCATCCGCATTTTTCGGACGATACCGCACTTCCACTCCCAACGGAAAATGAGTGCACACCACAGTGGGTAATTTTTTATCCAGCTTGGGCAATGCATCCCGCAACCACTGCATCGTCTCGGGTTGAACGGAGGTTTTTTCGTAAAGTTTGCCTTCGGTGGTATCCAGTGCGACAAATTGCCAGCCATTGCTTTCAAACGAATAATTTCGCTGCCGCTCGTACAGCGCATCGTAATCAGCGGCGCTGCTTTGCGTCAGGTAATCGTGGTTGCCCGGCACCACGTAAAACGGTTTTCCAGAACTGCGCAACAGTTCGCGCATGGCGGCCAGGTGTTCCCGCTTGCCGTGCTCGGTGAGATCCCCGGCATGCAGAATGAAGTCAGGTTCTTCCTTTTTCATCAAATCCACCGCCCGGTTCAGCCATCTGCCGCACTCTTCGTCAATGTAATGCGTATCGTTCACCACGATGAAACGGGCCTTGCCGGAGCGATTGGAATCTTCCGCGCGCAATCTTCCCGGCCATTGCCCGGCCAACCATAAGGCTCCAGCGCCGGCCCGAGTCAGCCAATCACGACGATTCAAACTTTGCATGGCGACAGAGTAGCGCTTTCGGCCCCGGACTGCAATTGCGCCTTGAACCCGAAATCCGAAACTGACGCGCCACCACAAAATATGCCCAGCGCTCCCGGGCGACTTCCAATTCCTCGTGGGCGCGGCGGAGTTCCTGGTTCTGCATCTCCAGTTCGACCTGGTGGACGTGCAGTTCGTGGAGCGTCCGGCGAACCTCCTTCATTTCGGATTGCGGAATGCGGAATGCGGAGGGGCGGCTGGCTCCTGGGCTTGGAGCTGGGCTTGGAGCTGGGCTTCGGCGCGGCGGCGTAAATCGGCGGGGTTGGGCGCAGGGTTTTCTTGCATGGGTTGGCCTTTCTTTGGCGTCATCAGCTACAGGGGAGGGCGACCGCGTTTCGTACCGCAGACTTCCAAGTCTGCTGTGTCGCAGGTTTCTTAACCTGCGGAGGGTTAAAAATTCGCGAGCTCCAGGAAATGCCAAACCGTCTGCCGACTGGGAAGTCGGCGATACAGCAGGTTTGGAAACCTGCGCTACGGGGGAACCATGCCGCAGTGTTTTGCTTTCCGTATTCATCGTTTTGCAATACCCCAAAACTTGAAGTCAGGAGGCAAGGCAGTGGGTCGTAAACGTCAGTGGTAGATGGACAGGTACACCGACCTTTAGCAAGTACTATTGCAGTATTTTTTGGGGCGGAGAACAACAGTCTCCACCAAACACAGTGTCCGAGGCGGGCGGTAGGGGATTTCAGTACGCCGGCAGGTCCACCATGGTGAAACCAAGCGGGGACAAATCCCGCGCGAAGGAGCCGGCCCGCACTTCAACGTCCGGCAGTTTTTCCCAGCGCGGATTGCGATCATGCAGGGCGGTACCGGTAAAGGTCCAATTTTTGGCCAGCAGCGTTTTCTGGCTGCCGTTAATTTTTACAGTGACTTCCCGGGCGCTTTTGCCCTGGTTGGCCAGAAAGAGGGTCAGCGCCCGCGTCTGCGGGTTGCGGGTGGCAAACGCAAAGATTTCCTTGTCGCCGGTCTCCACTTTGACCATCTGGCTTTTCAGGTGTTCGTTCCAAATCGCCAGGACCTTGCCCATAGGCAGCAGGTCCCCGTCTATCGTGAACATGTTTTTCCCGCTCATTTTGGCGCAGTCGGCGGCGCGGTCGGTCCAGAAATGCATGTACTTCACGCGCGGCTCGCACAAGTTGATGCCCATGCGGATAAAATTACGCGTCGCTTCTTCCAGGTCGTTGTTGACCGGGTTGCCGGGCCGATAGGAACTGGTCTCCGTCACGCAGATGGGCCATTCCTGTTTGCACCGGTCCGGGATGCTCGCCCGGTCCAGGCTGGTATTGGCGCGCCAGATGCCGCCTTTGCCCGTGGGCGAATAGGCGTGTGCCACCACAAAGTCAATGTCCTGCCACACCTTTGGAATGACCTGGTCGAACCAGTTGGTCGCAAACCCGCCGTTGATGCCGACCTTCGCCTGCGGGTACGCGGCCTTGATGGCCCTGGAAATCTGGACGGTGACGCTGGCGTAGTGTTCCGGCACCCATTTCCGGAGCTTCATTTTATCGCCGTCGTTCAAGTCATTCTCATTCCCGATTTCAAACCAGATGCGCAGGCCCCGCTCCTGGCACCAGCGCGCCTGTGCTCCCGCCCCCGCCGTAATCGTCTCCAGCGGCTTGGGGATGATCCATTGCCATTCGCCCGGCTCCGCATTGATCGCGTCTATGCCGATGATGTAGAAAAAGTCGTTGACCCCGGCGGCCTGGCCGGTGGCGATATACTCTCCGAAATCCATCGCCTTCCGGAGGGTGCCATCGGCGTTGTAGAAGTCGTTGAAATATCCGCGTCCGGGCTGGTAGCAGGTCAGGTGCGGGTTCGGTCCGGCAAATGGCGGCATGGACCAGATGATGAAGTCCCCAATGTTGCCCTCCATGCCCCGGATTGTTTTTCCGCCCAGCATGCGGAGCGTCTCCGCCTGGGAGTGACGCCGGTTCGGGTAATGTTTATCGGAGGAGTAAAACAGGTTTTCTGAAACCCCGATGGGGCAGGCCGGCAAAGCGTCTTTGACGATCACCTCGGGCTGGACGGAGATGGCGACCGGACCATTTGCGCCCCCAGTTTGTGCGGCGGACGCCAGGCTGGTCAGCAGCAGGATTGTGCCCCAAGCGGGTATGAGAAAGGCGTTAAATCTTTTCATGGGTTGTTTTTACCAACGGTAATACCGGTAAGGATCATCCCCGGCCTGTGGGGCCTGGCGATATTTTTCCCGTGCTGGTGGTTATCCATGATTTCCCGCCGGTTTTCCGCGTTCCATCCAAGAGACCATCGGCCATGGGTGATTACCTGGCCCTCGGCATCGTGGACAAACGCTTCTATTTACCCGACTGCACAAACCACCGATGGGTTCCGGTATCGGTCTTGAGAAATTTCAGCAGGAGCTCGGTGACCTTATGGCAGCCGGAATTGCTGGGATGCAAATGATCCTCGCGCACATCTTGTTCGGACCATATCAAGCCATCGGTTTTGCGAGGCTGGTGGCCGCATGTCCACAGATACGGTCCCCAGATGGCAATGGGTGCTTTTTCCTCGCCGCGCGCCGGATCAAAATTCAACTGCGGGTCGCCCGTGATTTGTTTTTGTATCAGCCAGCGCACACTGAAACCTGATTCGTAGGCATACGGCTCCGGGCTGCCGCTGGTGCGGCTGGACCAGCCGCCATACGTGCGGCTGGAAAACAGCGCGACCCGCAGGTTGGGAAACCGTTTTTTGGCAATGATGAGAATATCCGCGAGGTCCGCCGTCAATGCTTTGGCATGGGCCGGGAATTCACCCAGGGCGCTGGCCCCGGCTTCGACGTGCTTCATCCAAACGGCCTGCACCTGTCCGGCACTGACCCCGGCCTCTTTCAGCCGCAATTCCAGCGTGGGCCAGGAATCCCGCTCTTGGGTGACCGCCCTGACACGCCGCCCCTGTTTGGGCATGTGGAGCACGTCCATTTCCTTATCGAGCCGTTCTTGCTCGGACGTTGGCAACACCTCCGATCCGTCATACGCCCACATAACGGCAGCGCGCCCGCCAATGGCGCCATCCACGATGGTGACCCGGGGCGACTTTTCCGGGTCGGCATCGGCGGTGCGCTTGAAGTCTTCCGATTCCATGTGGGTGTTGGAGAAACCGATGGTGAGCAGCACAATCTTGCCGTCCGGGGCTGGTCGACCGGTGGCATCCAGCGGCTGGATTTTCTCCGATTCCTTTTGGTATGCCGCCTGGTGCGCTGCCGGTGGTTCATTGTGCCCGCCACCGTACAGCCCGCCATCCTCACCCTGATAGGTGCTGGTCAAATCAGTCAATGGGATCAACCGGCTCCAATCGTTCGTGTTCCGCGGTCCGCTGGCGGCAGCGGCTGGCCGATCCGTCGGGCGTTGCCCGCTACGCTTGCGTATCTCCTGTCGCACACGATCCAGATAGGCGCGCTCTTCCGGCGTTAACGCTTCGCCACGCTGAAATTTCTGCATCAGTTCGCGGCCCCGAACTGGGTTGATCGGCTCTTCGGTGGCGGCGAATGTGCCAAGGGCGGCACCAACCATGGCACAAAGCAAAAGCTTCAGACCAATCGGCCGGTAAGTCGCTGCGAGCGCGGAACCAAAATATCTTTGCATTGGTTGGTGAGACGCCATGCTGGACCTTGGGGTTACACGCTAATTGATTGGCAATAAACCAATTCGGAACTGCGGATTTTGTGCTTGTCATTGAACCTTGAATCGGGTTGTATCAGGTCAGCTTAACATTAAGCGTGTACGAATGGCGCAAACTGAAAAAACAAAAGGTGCCGATAATGCGGTGGATGTTTTCATCGTGGACGACGATCCTTTACTGCGGGAATTGGCCGTGTTGTTCGTGAAAGAGACTGGGTTTTCCTATCGTGAATTTCCTAATGCCGAACATGCTTGGGAGGCTTATAAGCTTGCTGATCCGCCCCCCAGACTGATTATCAGCGATTATTTCATGGCCAAGATGACGGGGCTGGATTTGTTGGTGCAGTCCAAAGCCATGAACCCCTCGCTCAAAACGTTGTTGGTCAGCGGTACGGTTGAGGAGTCAGTCATTCGGGGCGCCAACGTGGACGGTTTTCTTGCCAAACCATACCGACCAGAAATGCTGGTCGCCAAAATAAACGAATTCATGAATCAAACTCGCCCTGCCGAATAGCTGGTCGGTACGATTCACTTTCTCCAGGAGTCTTCGGTTTGGTGGTTCAATGTGGGAACTCATCTTTTGGAGAATTCGCCCTCCTGAAACAACCGAAATTTTGAGGTGGAAAAACGGCGCCTCCCTTGGCACGCTCAGACAATGGACTTGATTTGTCGAATGGGTTGGCCCCTCGCGGGGGTTGTTACCACCTGGATGGCAGCCAGCCTGGTCGCGTTAGCGGCCATACCCGGGGCCGTCCCCCCAAACATTTTGCTCGCGGTGGCGGACGATTGGTCGTTTGGCCATGCCGGGGTTTACGGTTGCAAATGGGTCAAGACCCCGGGGTTTGACCGCGTGGCCAAAGAAGGGATTCTTTTCAATCGCGCCTATACTCCCAATGCCAAATGCGCGCCATCCCGTGCCTGTATCCTGACGGGACGCAATCCCTGGCAGTTGGAGGCGGCTTGCAATCATTGGTGCTTTTTCCCCGCCAAATTCAAAACCTACGCCGAGGCGCTGACGGAGCATGGGTATTCCGTGGGCATGACTTGCAAGGGGTGGGCGCCGGGAGTTGCCACCAATTTGCAGGGCGCCGCCCGCGCTATGGCCGGCAAACCATTCAACAAACGCAAGGCTACGCCACCGACACCCGACATCAGCAATAATGATTACGCCGGTAACTTTGCGGATTTCCTGGAAGCCACGCCCACCAATACACCCTGGTGTTTCTGGTATGGGTCGGTCGAGCCGCATCGCGGGTACG
Organism: Verrucomicrobiota bacterium; assembly: GCA_037139415.1. Classification (NCBI taxonomy): domain Bacteria; kingdom Pseudomonadati; phylum Verrucomicrobiota; species Verrucomicrobiota bacterium. The sequence goes on from JBAXGN010000014.1 coordinate 23,271, forward strand.
AATACGGCAGCGGGGTGGCCAAAGGCGACAAAAAGTTGTCTGAGGTGGATTGGATTCCCGCGTATTGGCCGGACAACGAAGTGGTGCGCAATGACTTGCTCGATTATGCCTTTGAAGTGGAGCACTTTGATCGCCACCTGGTGCGTATGTTGGAGCTGCTGGAAAAACGTGGCCAACTTGACAACACGCTGGTGATCGTGACTTCAGACAACGGCATGCCTTTCCCGCGCGCCAAAGGTCAGGCGTATGATGAATCGAATCATTTGCCGCTGGCCGCGATGTGGCGGCAGGGCATCAAAACCACCGGGCGGGTCGTGGAAGATTACGTGGCGTTTATTGATCTGGCACCCACCTTCCTGGAACTTGCCGGATTGCCTTGGGATAAGAGCGGCATGGCACCCATCACCGGACGCAGTCTCACGGATATTTTTTACTCCTCACAAACCGGCCAGGTCAACCCGGCGCGAGATCATGTGTTGCTGGGCAAGGAACGCCACGATGTGGGACGCCCAAACGATTGGGGCTATCCGATCCGGGCGATCTTGAAAAACGAGTCGCTGTACATTCACAACTTTGAAATCGCGCGCTGGCCGGCCGGCAACCCGGAAACCGGGTATTTGAATTGCGACGGTGGCCCCACCAAAACCGAGGTGATCAAGTCTCGTTTAGAACCGGCTACCAAACGTTTCTGGGACCTTTGTTTCGGCAAACGCGGGACCGAGGAACTGTATGACCTGCGACGCGACCCGGATTGCCTGAACAACCTGGCCGCCAGCCCAACGCAACAATCGCTCAAGGAACAACTTCAACAACAGCTTTTCAAGGAACTCAAGGAGCAGGAAGACCTGCGCATGTTCGGCCAAGGGCAAGTGTACGAGCAGTTTCCCTATGCCGATCCGACGGGGCGTAACTTCTACGAGCGCTATCGTAAAGGCGAAAAGGCCAAAGCCGGCTGGGTGAACCTCAGCGATTTTGAGAAGGTACCGCTGGAATAAATTCGAGAGCAGAGAACCGTGTCTTTTTGTTTTGAATTGTTCATCCGTGACAGTGAAAGTTGGCGGATGACTACGGCACCAACCTCAAATTCACTGAAAATCCTTGCGGCGACACTTTATCCAGGCTGTTGCTCAGCTTCTGCCAATGCGCTACTCCATTCGTTCTGACGAAACTCACATATCCCAGCCACATGCCTTTGCCTGAGTATAGCGATTGATACATCACCACTTCGTTCTGCACAGTCAAAGGCAGCGATCCGGTCAATTTCGTTTTATCTGATAAGGTTCCGGTTAGGATTACGGTTCCAGAAGGCAGAACTGACAATTGAAAGGTTCCATTCGTATTGCCAAGCTGAGTTACCGCCGTCATCAAGTAATTCGCCTTCTGCGCTACCTTCAACACCTTATCCGCCCACAAATCAGCAGCCCAGGTCGTTCCTTGCTTGATTCTGCCAGATATTCCATTACCTCCACTCAAATCCAGATTCATCATTATTTGTAGCGCCGGATCTTTGCCACGAGCGATTGAATTCGAGAAAACCCCACCCACATCAAACGTTCCCCCTGCTGGATACGCTTTGCCTTGATAGGTGAGTTGACCAGTGAATGTGCCTTTGTCAGTTACGGTTAGTTTCAAAGTTCCGCTATTCGTCCAGTCAGCATTGGATAAATCATTGCTGGGGCTGAAAATACCCACGTAATCACCTTTGCGGGATAGGAATGCGTTGGTGATGAAGTTGGCGGTTAAGGTCAGGTTGGATCGCATAGTGAACTTTAAGATTGGTCCGCTTGTCATGACGATCCCACCGCCATTAATCCAGTTGGAGAGCTGATAGCCCATTCCCGGTGTCGCCGTCATCATATAGCTTTGCCCAAGTTCCAACAGTTTGCCGTTATAGCTGCCTTTGATCGTGCCGATGCCATTGGTCTGAACCGTTAATGTGTCACTCGCAATGTAGAGAAAACTAACGCTGTTGGTTGCGGAATAGTTGCCGGCAGCGTCCAAGGCGTATGCCTTGACCGTATTGGAGCGCGTCGTCAATGTCATTACCGCCGACCAATTAGTCCAGTTATTGACCGAGACAGCGTTGCTCCAGGCACCACCGTTCAATTGCCACAGTGCATTGGCTACTGCAATATGATCCTTGGCTGCTCCTTTGGCAGTTAATACCATATTGCTCACTCGTTGTCCCGTCACCAGATTGGTAATGCTCAGAATCGGTTTGCTTGTGTCCACAAAGTTGGCCTTCAATACCAAATTGCTTTGCATCACGAACTGCAATGTTGCACCGTTAGTTAGTACTGTCAGCGGCGATGAAATACCGCCCATCCAGTTCGCGAAGGCAAACCCCGCTCCCGCTGTCGCTGTCATGGAATAACTCTTCCCGACTTGCATGAGTGTATTGTTGAAGTTCGGTTTCAGAGATCCCAACCCGTTGGTGCTAACCGCTAGTGCTGTGCTTAAAACTCCGATAAAACTTACACTGTTAGTTGCCGAAATGTTACCAGTGGTGTCCATCGCATAGGTTTGGATTGTGTTGGTACCCGCAATCAGGTTTACTGTCGCCGACCAGTTGCTCCAGTTATCGGTAGTCGTCGCCTTTGTCCAAGCTGTGTCGTTCAATGAATACAAAACATTTGACACCGTTACATTGTCACCGGCCTTGCCTGTCACCGTGAATACTCCGTTGCTCCACCGTTGCCCTGACGTCGGCGAGGTGATGTTGTTGGTTGGCTTTTGAATGTCCACAAAGTTGGCCTTCAATACCAAATTACTTTGCATCACGAACTGCAATGTTGCACCGTTAGTTAGTACTGTCAGCGGCGATGAAATACCGCCCATCCAGTTCGCGAAGGCAAACCCCGCTCCCGCTGTCGCTGTCATGGAATAACTCTTCCCGACTTGCATGAGTGTATTGTTGAAGTTCGGTTTCAGAGATCCCAACCCGTTGGTGCTAACCGCTAGTGCTGTGCTTAAAACTCCGATAAAACTTACACTGTTAGTTGCCGAAATGTTACCAGTGGTGTCCATCGCATAGGTTTGGATTGTGTTGGTACCCGCAATCAGGTTTACTGTCGCCGACCAGTTGCTCCAGTTATCGGTAGTCGTCGCCTGATTCCAACCTGATCCATTTATTTGATACCACACATTGGATAATTGGACATTGTCTCTGGCGGTACCCATTACGGTAATTACAGAATTGGGCCATCGCTGACCGGGCAGAGGCAAAACAATGGTATTCGTCGGTATTCTGATATCAATAAAATTGGCTGTTAACGTGCGGTTGGTGTTAAGAACAAAAATATATTCTGGCGTCGTACTAGCCACAGTTCCATTTTCTGTCCAGTTGGTAAATGCATAACCGGCATTAGCAGACGCGGTTACTGCTTGGGAATTACCAGCCGCAAATGTGCCGCCACCGCTAGTCATGCCACCGATACTTGGTGATGCAGAAACACTAATTGAATACGCTAAAGTGTAAGTACCGAGAAATGCATTGGTAATGTTTTGACTAACGCTAACAGTTTGACTTGCCGGAGCAAGCCACCCGACAATGTTCTTGAATGTCACGGTGTGATTGCCAGCGGAAAGATGGTTCACCACAGCCTCGTTGGTTTGGAAAATCCTGCCATCTACTTGCCATTGCGCGCCATTGGTCACCGCCTCTGCGGGATTTAGCTTCAGTGCCAAAGAGCCGTTTGGCGTGCCCGTTGGCGGATCGAAAATCTCTGCATGGGTACCAATGGAATCGCCTCCTGTAACTAGCACTTCGCCATTGCGCAGCAAGGTTGCCGTGTGTGCAGTACGTGCATAGACCATCGGGGTGGCTGTCGCCCAAGTTCCAATAATCGGATCGTAAAGTTCTGTGCCTACACCAAAGCCTCCGGCGACAAACACTTTGCCATTAGGCAGCAGCGTTGCGGTGTGGCTGCTGCGAGAGCTACTCATCGAACCTGTCACCGCCCACGTTCCCACAGTGGGATCATATAACTCGGAGCTGGAAAGCTTTGCACTGCCGCTATCCCCTCCCGCAACCAGCACAAGCCCATTGGGCAGTAAAGTTGCCGTATGAAAACCGCGTGCAGCAGTCATTGCAGCGGTCGGTATCCAAGTTTCAGTGGATGGATTATATAGTTCTGCGCTAGAAAGATTGTTGCCAGTGGAGGGAGTGTAATAGACACCACCTGCAACCAGCACAAGCCCATTAGGCAGTAAAGTTGCAGTATGACCACAGCGTGCAGAGGCCATTGATCCCGTTTTTGACCACGCCGATGCAGCAGGGTCATATAGCTCCGCGCTAGAACGAGTATATACGGCATAAGGGACCACATCCCATGCTCCCCCGGTAACCAGCACCTTGCCGTTAGTCAGCAAGGTTGCGGTGTGGAGCCCGCGTGTGTCGTTCATTGGGCTGACTAATGCCCATGAGTTGACAATTGGGTCATATAGCTCTGTTCTGGAAATATATACTGGGTTAACCCTCCAGGTTTCACCTCCTGCGACAAGCACCTTCCCATTGGGCAGAACCGTCCCTGAATGGAATTCGCTGGGCGTATTTAAAGGGCCGGTCGCCGTCCATGTCCCACTCGACGAATCATACAGCTCTGTGTTAGAAGCACTTGAATTGCCGCCAGCGACAAGCACATGACCATCTGTCAGCAGGTTGGCTGTATGAAAACTGTGTGAGGCAATCATCGGCCCAACCGTCGTCCAATAACCATCAGGCGCATCGTATAGTTCAGCGCTAGAAAGGGTTGAGCAATAAGAACCAGCGTCCGGACAAATGACACCGCCGCCTGCAAGCAGCAGTTTTCCATCAGGCAGCAAGGTCGCCGTTTGTCCTCCACGCATAGTCGTTAATGGGCTAATAGTCGTCCAAACTCCACTTGGTGGATCGTAAACCTCAGCACTGGAATATGTCACCGTTGCTGCGTTGCCCCTGCGTGACCATCCGCCCGTCACAAGCACCTGTCCGTTAGGCAAAAGGGTCATCGAGTGTCCAGATCGTGGGTTTTGCATACTTGCTACCGGCGACCATACCGGTGACCATGTTCCTGTGGCGGGATCGTATATTTCACAACTAGCCAATTCCGATGCAGACCCACTGCCTCCTGCTACCAGTACTTGGCCGTTGGGAAATAGGATTGCCGCATGACCAGAGCGATTATTATTAAGCGAACCAGTTGTTGTCCATGTCCCAGAAACCGGATCATACAGCTCTGAAATACGTCCAGCTCCCCCTGCAACTAATACCTTTCCGTTAGGTAGCAAGGTGCTTGTGAATGATGTATGTTTGGTACGCATGATCCAAGCAGTCGGAGTCCACATATCACTCAATGGATCATATATCTCAGATGTGGAATGAAGAACATTGGGGCCACGCCACCAATTGGTTGAAGTGCCGCCTACAATCAGCACTTGCCCATTCGTCAGCAGAGTAGCTGTAAGGCTATTTCCACATGCATAATTCATTGGTCTGGTTGAAGCCCAGGTATCCGCCGCAGGATCGTAAAGCGCCGCACCGTCCCCTGCAGCACTTCCCCCCACGACTAAAACCTTACCATTGCGCATCATCACCGCCGCACCGCTACGCGAGGCGACCATGGAGCCTGTAGCGGTCCAGATCCCTGATTCGGGATCGTATATTTCAGCGTTCGCACCCGTGGTATTTCCCCCAACAATTAAAGTCTTTCCGTTGGGTAAAAGAGTGGCAGTATGATTTACGCGCGCTGTAGTCATCGCGCTAGGGACAGAGGTGGCCTTTACTGGTTGAATGACCAGTAAAATAGAAAATAATGAAACCATCACCAACGTCCGAATGAATGAAGTAATAGTTCGCGGTTGAGTTTTCATAGCTGTCATAATCTCGCCAAAGACCTCACTTCGTCCTTAAGTTCAGACTTGTATTTACTACCTGGTTTCCACCGACGCGCGACTTCTGCGAGCGCCAGTTTCAATGCTTTCATGGCGATTCGTGGGCAGTTCTTGGTTTGCTCGCACTGCTGGGCCACCCAAGCCAGAATGAGAAGAGCAGGTGCACTGGGTAACCATCTAAAACGTGAACCACGTGCGTTGGGGTATTCCCTTTGCAGCCTAGGAGCATTAAACTCTGGGTCTAGGCAAACATCTTTGAAGAAGAGAACGTTGTGCCGCTTCAAAGAAGGTGGTAATGAGACCAGCAACTTTTTTGTACTCGTGACGATTTTCAAGTTAACTTTCTGATTGGGGCAAGCACTTAACAATATTAATTTAGTAGCTTCCGCGATGTAGAAGCAAAAGCCAAATGACCATACCCCATTTTTCCATTGCTGCTGCAGAGCTATCATCGACTCGGGCCGTTTAAACTCGGGCCGTAACAGTTTGGTCATGCGCTGAGGATCGGATAGAAATGTTTCACGAATGGCGTTAAGAATCTCAGATTCGTTCCAGCCTTCGAAAATTTTGCTGTCCCCAAAGATTTTTACACATTCCGATTTATTCATTGGGAACCTCGGCGTTTCGGCGTTCATATTAACAGGTGAATTGCTAGAATTTCGTTTTCTGCCGCACTATTTGCATTTACTTGGGAATGGCTATCCGAGAAGCTAAGCGCAAAGGCCATACCACTCAAAGGCAGAATCAGAAGAAATCTTTCCGTTGGGTATCAGATTGGCAGTATGATTTGCGCGCGCTTTAGTCATCGCCCAAGTTGGGACGGAGGTGGCCTTTACCAGTTGGATAAGACAAAGAACAAGTAGCAACTGGACCGACGCCAGCGCTCGCGCGGCAGAGGTACGATTTTCGGGATGCACTTTCATAAGGGCTCGTGATGAAGATCGCCACTCCGATGTATCAAAATTCCGGCTTTATAGCATTTCTCGATTATGAGTTTCCGCGTCTGCGGGCTGCACTCGTCCTCCGCCACAACCCACGCCCCGAGCTTGTAGCCATACCCATTTTTATCTTGCTTTGGACTTGTAAATAACTCTAGTTTCAGGGCGTCGTACTCTTCGGTCTCCCGGTTGCTCCTTTTCTTGACCTCTACAACAAGCAGATTACTTTCATCGTTTCGCCGCTCATGCACGACGATGTCTGGCGCAACTGAGAAGACGTAAAATCCGTCGTCGTCTGCCTCCAGATTCCTGCGCCTCGCCGCCTTTACGATTACCCTAATCCTCTCTTCGGCATCCGCTGCCAGCAACTTCTTTTCCCCAACGTGCCGATTGTATTCGCAGTCCACGACAATTTGGTTGGCTCCCCCCAAGCACAACCTCCGTAGTTCGCATTCGATGTAAACCGCCAAGCGATGGGCTATTGCACGCTCACTGGCTCCAGCCCAATCAGGTGAATGTTCCAGCGTGTCTTCGCTACGGGGACAAAGCAGAGTGCATGGCTCTCCACTTTGGTTGAAGCGGTCAATGCCTTTTCTAAGGCATTGCCAGACGAGGTCTTCCACCCTGGCAGAGGTAGATCCAAGATGTTGACTATCATCCTTATTGCTCATATGTGATGAACCTACGCCCATACCGGCTGGGGAATCAAGCGTAATTGTTTATCGGGAAAGTCAGCAGCCGATCTGCGCCAAACTGACACTTCTCCTTGCATCCGGGCGGGGGCTGATTAAGCTGTTTCCCATGCGAATTTTATCAGGCATACAACCGTCGGGCACGCTGCATCTCGGGAATTATTTCGGGATGATGATGCCGGCCATGGAATTGCAGTCCAAGGGCCAGGCCTATTATTTTATCGCCAATTACCATTCCATGACCTCGCTGTTTGATGCCGAACAGCGCCGCAAAAACACCCTCGAAGTGGCCGTTGACTTTCTGGCGTGCGGTCTGGACCCCAAGCAGGCCACGTTCTTCCGGCAATCCGATGTGCCTGAAGTGTGCGAATTGACCTGGCTGCTCACCACCATCACCCCCATGGGTTTGCTGGAGCGCTGCCACAGTTACAAGGACAAGCTGGCCAAAGGCATTTCGTTCAACCACGGTTTGTTTGCCTACCCGGTGCTCATGGCCGCCGACATCCTGATTTACGATTCCAACATCGTGCCGGTGGGGCGCGACCAAAAACAACACCTGGAAGTCGCCCGCGACATCGCCGGCAAGTTCAACGAACAATATGGCCAGACCTTTGTCATCCCGGAGCCCATGATCCGCGAGGAGGTCGCGGAAGTGCCCGGCGTGGATGGCCAAAAGATGAGCAAGAGCTACGGCAATGCCATCGAAATCTTTGGTGACGAAAAAGTCCTGCGTAAAAAAATTATGAGCCTGGTAATGGACAGCCGTTCGCCGCAGGAACCGAAGCCGGACGCGGAAAAGAACCTGGCGATCAAGCTGCTCAAGCTGGTGGCTCCCCCTGCCGTGGCGCAGGATTTTGAAGACCGTCTGCGGGCGGGCGGGCTGGGTTATGGGGATTTGAAAAAGGCGCTGTTCGAGCATTATTGGAATTGCTTTGCCGCCGCACGCACTCGCCGGGCGGAATTGGTGGCCAACCTGGATTACGTCGAACAGGTTTTACGAGACGGCGCGCAACGCGCCCGGACGGAAGCCGTGAAAGTGCTCGACCGCGCCCGCCGCGCGTCCGGAGTATCAGCCTAGCAGTTCTTTATGAAAACGGGGCCTGTTGTGAATCGTGCCGGGGGCCTGCATCCGGGCCTCGGATGGACTTTGGCCACCGCTGTGGTGCTGGGCTTGCTGATCTGGTTGTTACCCCGGCAGAAAACACCCGGCGGCATGACTGGCGAGCAACCGGCGCTGGTGGTTTATTGCGCGGCGGGCATCCAGTCACCGGTGCAGGAAGTGGCGCGGGAATTCGAGAAACTGTATGGCGTCAAAATCCAACTGCAATACGGCGGCTCGGGAACGTTGCTTGCCAATTTGAAGGTGTCCAAGATCGGCGACCTGTTCATCCCCGGTGACGAGAGTTACATCACCCTGGGAAAACAGCAGGGCTTGCTGGCGGAAGTTCTGCCGCTTGCGCACCAGGTGCCGGTGATCATCGTGCGCCGGGGCAATCCTGCAAAGATTCAAACGGTCAAGGATTTGCTGCGGACCGGCATCAAGGTATCACTGGCCAATCCGGAAGCCGCTTCGATTGGAACGATTGTCAAGCGGGTATTAAGCGCCTCGGGCGACTGGGCCGCCTTGGAAGCCCAGACCCGGAAGTCGGGCGTATTCAAACCCACCGTCAACGATGTGGCCAACGACGTAAAGCTGGGGGCGGTGGATGCCGGCGTGGTCTGGGATGCCACTGCCCAACAGTATCCCGCATTAGAGATGGTGCGGGTGCCGGAATTTGCCCAAGCCGGTCAAACCATCAGTGTGGCCGTCTTGAACAGCACCCGGCAGTCGGCCTTGGCGTTGCGCTTCGCGCGCTACCTGGGGGCGCGCGACAAAGGCCTCAAGGCTTTCACCCGCTGGCATTACAGCGTGGCGGAAGGTGATGCGTGGGCGGAGATCCCCCAAATCACACTGTTCAGCGGTGCAATGCTGCGACCCGGCGTCGAGCAAACCCTCAAAGATTTTGAGCAGCGCGAGGGCGTGCGCATCAACACCATTTACAACGGCTGCGGCATCCTGACCTCCCAGATGCGCGCTGGGCAGCGCCCCGACGCCTATTTTGCGTGCGACACTTCTTTCATGAAATCCGTGCAGGACCTGTACCACGACAGCGTGACCATTTCAGAAAATGAAATCCTCATCATCGTGCCCAAGGGAAACCCGCAAAAAATTCAGACGGTGGAGGATCTGACCAAACCCGGCTTGCGCCTGGGCCTGGCGCATCCGGAGAAATCCGCCATGGGCGCGCTGACGAAAAACATGCTGGTGGCGATGGGACGCTACGAAGCGGTATGCCGGAACCTGAAGTTGGATTCGCCGACCGGCGACTTCCTGATCAACCAACTACGCACCGGCTCGCTGGATGCCATCATCGCCTGCCGCAGCAACGCGCAGAATGTGCGTGAACATGTGGAGGTCATCCGCATTGACCATCCGTTGGCCACGGCGGTACAGCCCTACGGCGTGGCCAAATCCACCCAATACCAGCAACTCATGACCCGGCTCTTGGAGATGATTGAAAGCCCCGCCTCGAGCAACCGTTTTACCGGTGCCGGTTTCTATTGGCGTTTTCAAGCCCGGACCAATTAAATCCGAACTTTGGATCAAACCGCCTTGCGGGCAATGCTGTTACGCTGTGCCCAGGCGGGATCGGCGTTCGGATAATCCAAATTGTGATGCAGCCCGCGGCTTTCGGGGCGTTGCAGGGCGCAACGCACCACCAATTCCGCCACCGTGGCAATGTTGCGCAATTCCAACAAGTCGCTGGTGATGCGAAAATCCCAGTAGTACTCCTGGATTTCCGATTGCAGCAAATCAATGCGGGCCTTGGCGCGTTGCAGGCGTTTGTTGGTGCGCACAATCCCCACATAATCCCACATTACCCGGCGCAGTTCGTCCCAGTTGTGCGACACCACCACAAATTCATCCGCATTGGTGGCGTTACCATAATGCCAGTCGGGAATCTTCACCTCGGTGAGCGGCAACGGATTGGCCACAGACTTCAGGGCCGCTCGGTGGGCGCAAACCACGGCTTCCAACAGCGAATTACTGGCGAGCCGGTTGGCACCATGCAGTCCGGTGCAGGCCACTTCGCCAATCCCATACAGCCCGGCGATTTCCGTTTCGCCGTCCAGGTTGGTCACCACGCCACCGCATTGGTAATGGGCCGCCGGGACCACCGGGATGTATTCCTTCGTGATATCAATGCCGTATTGCAGGCAGCTCTGGTAAATGTTGGGAAAACGGTTCATCAGGAACCGCGCAGATTTGTGCGTGATGTCCAACCAGACGTGTTCTGCGCCGGTGCGCTTCATCTCGCTGTCAATGGCGCGGGCCACAATGTCGCGCGGGGCGAGCGACTTCAACGGATGGACGTGGTCCATGAATTCGTTGCCCTCCAAGTTTTTGAGCACTCCGCCCTCCCCGCGGACCGCCTCGCTGACGAGGAATGATTTCGCTTTGGGATGAAACAGGCAGGTGGGATGAAACTGGACAAACTCCATGTTGGCGATGGACGCTCCCGCCCGGAACGCCATGGCCACGCCATCGCCCGTGGCGATATCAGGATTGGTGGTGTACAGATACACCTTGCCGCAACCGCCGGTGGCCAGTACCACGGTGTTGGCCGCAAAGGTGATGACCTCCCCGGATTCCTTGCTGAGCACATACGCCCCGAGGCAGCGGTTGGTCCCCACATAACCCAGCTTTTGCGTGGTGATCAGGTCCACGCCAAAATGATTCTCGAATATCTCGATGCGCGGTTCGCGGGCACAGGCTTGGAGCAACGCTTGTTCAATTTCCCGTCCGGTCATGTCCTTGGCATGCAGGATGCGGCGGTGCGAATGCCCCCCTTCCATGCCCAAATCCAGCTCTTTTTTGCCGGCGGCGTTTGGGGAGGTTTTTTCGGAGAACTGAATGCCATACTCAATCAGTTCGGCGATGCGCGCCGGGCCCTCGGAAATGATGGCGCGTACCGCCGGTTCGTTGCACAGGCCCGCGCCTGCCGTCAGGGTATCCTGGATATGGCTGTCCAGCGAATCATCCTTGGCCATCACGGCAGCGATGCCCCCTTGGGCGTAGTTGGAATTGGATTCGGCGCTGTTCTTTTTGGTCACCACAGCCACCCGTCCGTGTTTGGACGCCTTGAGCGCGTAAAACAGCCCCGCAATGCCGCTGCCCAGTACCAGGAAATCGTATGATTTCATAGGAGTGCGTTATCAATCAAACGGGTTTTGCCAATGAATACCGCCATCGCCATGTGCGTGCCATGCCGCACCTGCGCGGCCGGTTGCAAGGTTTCCGGATCAAAAAAATGGATGTAATCCACGCGGGCATCCGGGCGGGTTTCAATTTCGGCGCGCAACGTCTGGCGCAAGGCATCTGCCGATAACGGACGCGCGGCGGTCAGCACCGCCTTTTGCGCCGCCTGGATGGTCAGCCACAGGCACATCGCTTGCGGGCGCTGGGTAGGCGTCAGGTATTTGTTGCGTGAACTCATGGCCAGCCCATCGTTCTCGCGGCGCGTATGAGCAACCTCGATTTTCACCGGGAAATTCAAATTCTCCGTCATGCGCTGAAGGATGGCGGCCTGCTGATAATCCTTGGCACCAAACACCGCCACGTCCGGCAGCACCAGATTAAACAACTTGGCCACCACCGTGGTCACGCCGCGAAAGTGTGCGGGGCGGGACTCGCCTTCCATGAACTGCGAAAGATTTTCCTCCACCACGTAGGTGCTGTAACGGCCTTCGGCTTTACCAGGGTACATGTCTGCGTCGTGCGGCGTGAACAGCACATTCACCCCTGCCGCCCGGCATTGCCGGGTGTCCCCGGCCAGGTCGCGCGGATACTTGGCCAAGTCCTCATGCGGTGCGAATTGGGTGGGATTGACATAGAGACTAAGCACCACCACGCCCTGTTTGCCGACCAATTTCCGGGCGCGCTGTACGAGGCTGAGATGCCCCTCATGCAGGTAACCCATGGTGGGTACCAACCCCACCTTTTTACCCTGCCGACGCCATTTTAACGCCAGCAACTGCATTTTTTTCACTGATGGAATGACTTGCATGACTTTGTCTCTACCGCAAACCTAAAACAAATGCACGCTGGAAAAACAAAAATCGGGAAACGAGTTTTCCAGTTGACACGCGGCGACAATTTCCTAGAATGCCCCCCGTAAGTACGCATAAACCATTAACATGCGGCCACCGGGCCGTTGTTCGCGATGTCATTATGACTGAACGACTTCGATGCGCAGTAATTGGCACAGGGGCCATTGGCCTCGACCATTTAAACAGTTTGCTTCATTGTCCACGCGCCACGGCGGTGGCCATCTGTGAAATCCATCCACAGCGCGCGCGGGAAGCCGCTGAACGTTATAAAATCGCCCGTAGTTACTCGGATTATCGCGAGTTGCTCGACCAGCCGGATATTGACGCGGTGATTGTGGCCGTGCCGAATCACTTGCACGCCAAAGTGGCGGTGGATGCCTTGAAGGCGCGCAAGCACGTGCTGCTCGAAAAGCCCATGGCCACCAACGCCAAGGACGCCGCCAAAATCGTGGAGACTGCCCAAGCCATGAAACAGGTGTTGATGGTGGCGCAGAATCTTCGGTTCCATCGCCATACCCAGGTGGCCCGTAGCTTCTTGCAACGCGGCGACTTGGGCCAGATTTACCACGCCCGCGCCTTCTGGCTGCGGCGCAACGGCATCCCTCGTATTGGCTCCTGGTTCACCCAGAAAAAGTTTTCCGGTGGCGGCTGCACCTATGATATCGGTGTCCACATGCTGGATTTATGCCTGCATTTACTGGGTGAATTTGAGGTGACCCGGGTGACCGGCTACCTGGCGGCAAAATTCGGGCCTCGCGGGCTGGCCGAGACAGATTGGGGGCGGAGCGAAATTGATCCTTTGAAACCTTTTGATGTGGAAGACTTTAGCACTGCTCTGCTTCAGCTCAAGAGTGGCCGCACGGTGGCCCTCGAGGCATCCTGGGCCGGGATGCATGCGCCTGACGCGCGTGAACAAGGCGTGGACCTGTTGGGAACAACCGGCGGGTTGAGCCTGTTTCCGGCCCGGCTGTACCGGCAGGGTGCCAACGGCACCGAGGCTACCTGGTTGCACACTCCCAAGGTATCCTGCCCGGAAGACCGGGTGCATCATTTCGTCCAGTGTGTGTTGGAAGGCAAAAAGCTGCTCGTTCCCCCCGAGGAATCCTTGAAAGTTCAGCAGATTCTCGATGCGATTTACACCTCTGCTGCAACCGGCAAGGAAGTGACCTTAAAATGTTAACCCTCAATTCCCGCCAGTCGGCCCCACCGTGTGCTGTTCGGCAATCCGAATTCCGAATTCCGAATTCCGAAATCAGGTGTTCCGCATTCTCTGCTTTCCGTCTCCTTACCTCGACGGCTACTTGGGGCTTGCTGGCCCTCACTTGCGGTTTGTTGGTCCACTCACTCCAAGCCCAATCGGCGGTGGAGGCAGGCGCTCTCGCGAAGGAGATTTTGAAGGCCACTGGTGTCAAAGGCGGCTTAATTGTGCATTTGGGCATTGGCGATGGCCAATTAACCGGCGCGCTGCGCGTCGGCGAGCAATACCAGGTGCAGGGATTGGACCGCAGTTGGCCAAAGGTGGAGGCGGCGCGCGCCAATCTTAAAAAGCTGGACGTGTATGGCCCGGTTTCCGTGGACCGCTTGCAAGGTGGGGTGCTGCCTTACATTGATAACCTGATCAACCTCGTTGTGGTTGAGGACCTGAGCGGGATTTCCATGCCGGAAATCATGCGGGTGCTTTGCCCAAACGGGGTGGCTTATGTCAAACAGGGCGGTGCTTGGCAAAAAACCGTGAAATCCCGTCCGCCGGAAATGGACGAGTGGACCCATTACTACTATGACGCTCGTGGTAATCCGGCATCCAAAGATCTGGTCGTGGCTCCTCCGGAACGCCTCCAGTGGGTGGGTAGCCCCCGTTGGTCACGGCATCACGACCGCATGTCCAGCTTGAGCGCGCAGGTATCGGCAGGCGGGCGCTTGTTCTATATCATGGATGAAGGGTCGCGCATTTCGATTCTGCTGCCCTCGAAATGGTTTCTCACGGCACGTGATGCCTTCAATGGCACCATCCTTTGGAAACGGCCCATTGCCGAATGGCAAACCCATCTTTGGCCGCTAAAGTCAGGCCCCACGCAACTGGCCCGTCGCCTCGTCGCCATGGGGCAGCATGTCTATGCCACGTTATCCATCAATGACCCGGTGAGTTGCCTGGATGCCGCCACCGGTGAGACCGTGCGCGAGTATGCCAATACGGCGGGCGCCGAGGAAATCGTCATGGTCAACGGGGTGCTGTATGTGCTGGTGAACCCGGAACTGTGGGTGCTGCATGACTTTGCCCCGAAGCAAAACACGGGCGACCAAAAGCGCGTGGAAACCGAGTTCAATTGGGATGAGAAAAAGCGGTTGCTGGTGGCGGTGGAAGCGGCGACTGGGAAATTGCTATGGAAACAGGAAGCCAAAGTGGCACCGCTCACCCTGGCTGCCGATGGCCAACGGGTGGTGTATCATAATGGCGAAAGCATCGTGTCCCTTGATCCCGCCAGCGGGAAACAACAATGGAAGAGTACGCCGATGGGAAAACGCCGGTTGTTTGAATTTAATTACGGCCCGCGGGTGGTGCTGCACGGCGAGGTCGTGCTCTACGCCGGCGGGGATGGCGCGATGAAAGGCGTGGCCGCCGCGAGCGGTAAGGAACTCTGGTCCGCCCCCCATCAAAAATCCGGTTATCGCTCGCCGGAAGACCTGATTATCACTGGTGGCTTGGTGTGGAACGCCCCCACCACTTCTGGAACCATGTCGGGCGCATTCTCTGGACGCGATCCGCTTACCGGTGAGGTCAAAGTCGAATTTCCCCCCGACGTGGACACGTACTGGTTTCATCATCGTTGTTACATCGCCAAGGCCACGGAACGCTTCATCCTGCCCTCGCGTACTGGCATTGAATTTGTGGATATCAATAAAAAGAGCTGGGAAATCAACCACTGGGTGCGTGGTGCCTGCCTCTACGGGGTCATGCCGTGCAACGGCTTGGTTTATGCCGGTCCGCATAACTGCGCGTGTTACCCCGAGGCGAAGCTGGATGGCATGAATGCCCTGGCCCCCGGCACGATGTCCGCTCATCCCAAACCCCGGCCGGATGCGGAACGGTTTGAGCAAGGCCCGGCCTACGGGCAACCCCTCCAGGAACTTGCCGCGCATGTGAATGACTGGCCCACGTACCGTCATGATGCCGCCCGGAGCGGACATACCGATCAGCCCTTATCAGACAACCTTGAGGAATCCTGGAAAGTCGAATTGAGCGGGCGGTTGAGCGCGCCCACCATCGCCGATGGCAAGGTATTTGTGGCGCAAGTGGACCAGCACATGGTGCATGCATTGCGCGCGGATTCCGGCGGGATACAGTGGACTTATATCGCCGGTGGACGCGTGGATTCACCGCCCACGTACTGGCAGGGCCGGGTCTTGTTCGGTTGCATGGATGGCTACGTGTATTGCCTGCGCGCGGACGATGGCGCGTTGATTTGGCGGTTCCATGCCGCCGCCATTGACCGGCGGCACACCGCGTTTGAACAGATTGAAAGTGTCTGGCCGGTGCATGGCAGTGTACTGGTCGAAAATGGCGTCGTCAGTTGCGTCGCCGGACGCTCGGTGTTCCTCGATGGTGGGCTGCGATTTGTCCGTCTGGACGCCGCTACGGGTAAAAAATTGGTGGAAACGGTGTTTAACGAAAAGGATCCGGAGACCGGCCTGAACCTGCAAACACGCGTCAAAACCCTGCAAATGCCCGTCGGTCTGAACGACGTGCTCTCCGGCGATGGACATTACATTTACCTGCGCACGCAGAAAATCAAACCGGACGGCATCCGCGTGGATATTGGCCCGATTTCCGGCAACGCCGCCCAGCAAGGCGGCGCGCAACGGGGCGAGGGCGCGCATATTTTCGCGCCTACCGGCTTCCTGGATGACTCCTGGTTCCACCGCAGTTACTGGGTGTACGGCAAAAGCTTTGCTGGCGGCCACAATGGGTATTACCAAGCCGGCAAATACGCGCCCTCCGGTCAAATCCTGGTGTTCGATGATAAAACTGTGTACGGCTATGGGCGCTTGTCGCAATACTTCAAGTGGACCACCACGATGGAACGCCAGATGTTCGCCGCCAGCAAAGAGGCGCCGGAGGTGCCGATCCAAGCGCTTCCAGTTGGCGGAAATCAGAAGAAGGGCAAAGCAAAAGGTAAAGCTGCGGTGGCTGCCCCCGGGCCCAAGACTCCGCGGATTACGTTTGATGATTCGCCAAAACTGGATCCCGCCAACCAGGCGATTACCGTTGCGGCATGGATCGAGCCTCATGACAAAGATGGCGTTATTGTGTCCCACGGCGGCGGAAATCATGGCTATGCACTGACCTTGCAAGACGCCATCCCTGCCTTCTCCGTGCGCGCTACCAAACAGGAAACCACCGCCACCGCCGCCCGGCCCTTGGGTGATGGCTGGCATCATGTCGCGGGCGTGCTGGGTCTCGATAAATCCGTATGCATCTATGTGGATGGCCAACTGGCGGCCCAAACCAAGGCCCCGAGCCTGATCCCGCAAAAACCCAATCTCGGGCTGTTCCTTGGAGGTACCGGTAACTCGCTCGTCACCAGCCATGGTAACGGTGAACCCTTCACCGGCACGCTGGATCAATTCTTCCTGTACCACCGCGCTTTGGACGCCGGGGAAATCGCTGAACTCATGAACCAGGGCAAGCGCGGCAATAAATCGCAGGGACTGGTCCTGGCGTGTTCGTTCGATACCGGTACCGCGCGCGATGAATCCGGCAACGGCATCCATGGCGTGGCCACCGGCACGGAAACCGCCAAGGGCAAAGTGGGAAGCGCCATGTTGTTTCCCAACCCCACCGAGAACCTCGCCGCCGCCGTCCCAGCCGGAAAAGCTGGCATCACCAATGTCCCCGCCCGCGCCGGTTCATTCGTCAAAAACCAGTGGGAACGCAAAGTCCCCTCGTTTACCCGGGCGATGGCCATGGCCGGCAAAAAAATCTTCATCTCTGGACCGCCCGATACCATTGATGAAGAATACGCCTTCGAGCGCCTCACCAAACATGATAAAGCCGTCAAACAAGACCTCGCTGAACAAGATGCCGCGCTGGATGGCAAACGCGGCGCCTCCCTCTTCGCGCTGGACATGGATAGCGGCAAAATGGGTGAAGGCATTGATATGCAAAGTCCACCGGTTTGGGACGGCATGGCCGTCGCTCGCGGCTGCTTGTTCATGTCCACCCAGGACGGCAAAGTCATTTGCTACGGCAAACCGAAAAATTAATTCATGGTGTTTCGGACATTCGGATTTTCTTTTCACTTTTCTGTCCCCCGGGTTTCAGGTTGAATGCGGTCATGAAATGTTTTGTCACGGGCGGGTCCGGCTTCATCGGCGCGAACCTGGTCCATGAACTCAATGCGCGTGGTCACCAAGTAAAAGCGTTACTGCGGCCTGGAGCGGATTTGCGCGGATTGCAGGGCGCCGACTACGAACGCGTCGAGGGCGATGTGGGCAATCCCGCGTTGCTCGAACAGGCCATGCGTGGCTGCGACTGGTGCTTTCATGTGGCCGCCAGTTACCATCTTTGGCTGAAGGAGTACGCCCCCATGTACGCCGCCAACGTGGACGGCACACGCCATGTGCTGGAAGCGGCGGCGCGCGCGGGCTGTGCGCGAATCGTTTATACGAGCACGGTGGGTTGCATCGGCCTGCCACGGGAGGTGGATGGCAAAGTCATCCCCACGGATGAAAACACACCCGTCAGCGAGGCCCAGATGCGCAATCATTACAAGCTTTCCAAATGGCGGGCGGAAGTCGTCGCGCGCGATCTGGCGGGACGCGGCTTGCCCATCGTGATTGTGAATCCCAGCGCCCCCGTCGGCCCGCGCGACGTCAAACCCACGCCCACCGGCCAGGTGATTGTGGATTTTCTGCGCCGCAAAATGCCGGCGTATCTGGACACCGGATTGAACTGGGTACATGTGCGGGATGTGGCCATCGGGCATCTTCTCGCCGCCGAGAAAGGCCGGGTGGGCGAGCGTTATATTCTGGGGCACACCGAAGGAAACTGGACCATGAAAGAAGCGTTTAAGGTGCTCCAGGAGGTCACCGGTGTGCCCGCGCCAAAAGTGCAAATCCCGTACTGGGTGGCGCTGATGGCGGCGCATGTGGACGAAACTTTCGCCAAGGTCACTGGCAAACCGCCCAAAGCGCCGCTGGCCGGCGTGCGCATGGCCAAATACAAAATGTTCTTCAATCCAGCCAAGGCGGTGCGCGAACTGGGCTTGCCGCAAACCCCGCCCCGGCAGGCGCTGGCCGATGCCGTCGCGTGGTTCAAGGCCAACGGCTACGCCTGATTTTTCAGGGCACGCTCCCGCTCTTCCGCAAGTTTGGAGTACCGGCTTCAGCCGGCGGCACATACGTATTCCAATGCACTTTTGAAATACTCAACACGCTTCAGAATCTCATAGCCGCACCGCCTGAAGGCGGGACTCCCAACTCCAGCTTTACGCATTTTTCCGTTAATCTGTACTACAATTTGAGGGCCTGCTCCCGCTCGATCACGGTGGGGTGCGAATAATAGAAGGCGCTATACAGCGGATGCGGCGTCAGGTTGCTCAGGTTCTTCTCGCTCAACCGGCGTAATGCGCCAACCAGAGGTGCGGCCTCACCCACCGCTTCCCGGGCGTAAGCATCCGCCTGATATTCGTATCGGCGCGACCAGAAATTCGAGAGCGGCCCGAACCAGAACGTGACCAAACCACTAACCAAACCAAAGAGCAGCAGCGCGAGCGCCACGTGGGGTTGATTGTGCCCGAACCATTCGTAAAACCACTCCTGCCGGGCTAGCCAGGCCAGCGCATAAAAACCCACGAGTGACGCCAGCGCGGAGAATGCCAACATCTTGGGGATATGCCCTTTCTTGTAATGCCCGATCTCGTGAGCCAACACCGCCTCGAGTTCCGGTTCGGTCAGTTGTTGAACGAGCGTGTCGAATAGCACGATTTTGCGCCAGCGTCCCAGGCTGGTGAAGAAGGCGTTGGAGTGACGCGAACGTTTGCTACCGTCCATCAGGAGGATGTTGCGCGCTGTGAATCCAGTGCGTTCGCCCAAGGCTAACAATCGGTCCCGCAGGGAACCCTCAGGCAAAGGTGTGAGTTTATTGAACAATGGCAGGATGAGGACCGGCGCCAGCACGGACATGACCAGTTGCACCAGCATCAGGCAGGCCCAGGACCAAACCCACCAATAAGCCCCCGTCCACTCCACCAATTTTAATATCAGGAGCAACAGCGGGTAACCGAGCAGCACGGCCAGCACCAGCCCTTTGAGGCGATCCAACCACCAGAGTTTCGGCGTGGTGGTGTTAAAGCCAAACCGGGCTTCGAGCCGGAATTGATGATGCCATTGCAGTGGCAGGCCCGCCAGGGAAAGCACGATCCCCATCGCGAACAAATACGCCGCCATCGCCCCAGCGGAGTTGCCCAGGGTGGCGACGAAGGCGTGGCAGGAAAACGGCAGCCAACCGCTAAACAACACGAGCAGCAGCACCGCCAGATCGTACCCGATTTCAAACTGGGAAAACCGGCTCTGTGCCAGCGTATACGCGATGGATTTCCGGTAGGTGGCATCGTCCATGGTATCGCGGAATGCCGCCGGGATGGCGTTTTCATGTGTACGCGCATGGCGTTGGTTCAACTGTTCGAGCCGGAATTGAACCACCGCGCGCAACAAGAGCAGTATAAGAATGGTCAGCGCAAAAATAGACATATAGAGGATTGGTCTCGGAAATGGACGTGTCGAGAACTTAACTCTTTGGGATCAGCAGGTACCGCCCATCTTTGGCCGTCTCAAAACTTATCGCGCCTTTTCCGGATTTTACGGGAACGGGTTTGCCGGCAGACTCAACCATCACTTCGGCCCCGGTGCGTATCGCACACGATTTGCCAGCCAGAGAACGCAGCGTCGCTTTGGCCAGTTGTCCGTTCTTCCACGCCATATCCACTTCAAAGCCGCCACGCGCGCGCAGCCCTTTCACTTCCCCGGTGGGCCAGGCTTTGGGTAGCGCAGGCAGCAGGTGGATTTCGCCTGTATGGCTTTGCAACAGCATTTCTGCCACGCCTGCCGCCGCGCCGAAATTACCATCAATCTGAAATGGCGGATGACCATCAAACAGGTTCACGTACACACCGCCACCGGTGGAATAATTGTACCCCTCAAAATCAATCACGTTCAATAGGCTGCGTAACAGACGTTCTGCGTGGTCGCCATCCTGCAGCCGGGCCCAGAAGTTGATCTTCCACGCCTTGCTCCAGCCGGTGCCATCGTCACCCCGGGTTTCCAGCGACTTGCGGGCGGCCTCCATGAGCGCTGGCGTGCCAGGGGTAATCATGGTCCCCGGGTGCAACGCAAACAGATGAGAGACATGGCGATGATGCGGCTCAGGCTCCTTGTATTCTTGCGCCCATTCCATCAGGCGGCCATCGCTACCGATGCCGGGCAGCAACAGCTTGGCGCGGGCCTCGGCCACGCGGCGGGTGAAGTCATCCTCGATGCCCAGCACCTTCGCTGCGGCCAGCACATTGCCAAAATTTTCCCAGATGATTTCCTGTTCCATGGAAGGCCCCATGGAGAGCGATCCGCGCTGGCCGTCGGCCGTGAGGAATGCGTTTTCAGGCGAGTTGGCGGGGCCGCTCACCAGCTTGCCGGTCTTCGGATCAGGCACCAGCCAATCCAGCGAGAACTCGGAGGAACCTTTGAGCACCGGCCAGACGCGCCGCAGATAATCCAAATCGCAGGTGAATTGGTAGTGCTCCCAAAGATGCGTGGCCATCCAAGCGCCGCCGGCGGGAAACAGGCCCCAGCCGGGATGCTCGCCCGGCGCGGTAAAGCCCCAGGGATTAAAGATGGTATGCACCGTCCAACCGCGTGCGTTGTAATGAACCTTGGCAGTTTTCGCGCCGGGACCACTCATAGCGCGGGTCAGTTCAATCAGCGGTTCATTGCATTCCAGCAGGTTGCCCACCCCGGCGGGCCAATAGTTCATCTGCACATTAATGTTGGCGTGATAATCGCAGTTCCATGGCGTCTGGATGCCGTCGGCCCAAACGCCCTGCAAGTTCGCCGCCAGATCGCCCGGTCGGGAACTGCTCATCAGCAGATACCGGCCATATTGAAAAAAAAGCGCTTCCAAACCCGGATCAGCCGCCCCTTTGCCAAACGACGCCAACCGCTCATCCGTCGGCAGCTTGGCGTTATCCGTGCTCCCGAGATCGAGGCTCACCCGGCGGAAAAGTTTCTGGTGGTCATTAATGTGAGCGGCGCGTAAAACCGAGAAATCCAGCGCCGCCGCCGTTTTGAGTTGTCGTTCGGTGATGGCTTCCGGACTCTCGCTGCCTCGATAGTTTGGCGCATCAGCCTGGTAATCTGTCGCCGCCGTGAGCAGCAGGATGGCCTGGTCCGCGCCTTCCACGCGCCACTGGTTGCCATCCGCAATTAGTTTGCCGCCGGTCGTCAGAATTTTCAGCCGGGCGGCAAAGCGCATGCCGTTGGTGGCCTGCCCATCAAATAATTGCCCGGTCATCAGCAACTCATCGCTTCCAATGGTCCGGGTGGTACTCATTTCCGGACGAGTCAGTGCGGCGTTGAAATAAAGGAATCCCTGTTTGCTGGCACCCAGCAACACCATAATGGCCTGATGCGGGTGGCTCGCAAAAATCTCCCGGGTAAAGGTGACATCACCCATCTGATACTCCACTTTGGCCAGCGCGGTATCCAAGTCCAGTTGCCGCCGGTATTCAGCGGGGGCCAGATTTGTGTTCCCGGAGAAGTTCAACTGCAAATCACCAAAGGTCTGGTAACAGCCAAACGGGAGTCTGGCACCCTTGGCCTGGCCCGAACCTTTGCCGGCACAAATCAGCTTCTTCACTCCCAATTGATCGGCCTCCTTCTGTTTGCCATCCGCGAGCAGCTTGCGGATCTCCGGTAGCGCGGCGAGCGCCTCTGGGTTATTGGGTTCCTCGGGGCCGCCGGACCATAGGGAATCCTCATTGAACTGGATGCGCTCGGCCCATACGCCGCCATGCACCATGGCACCTAGGCGCCCATTGCCAATGGGCAATGCCTGCGTCCATTTTTTGGCTGGCTGACGGTACCAGAGCGCCATGTCCTCGCCACGCAAGGCACCGGGCAGCAGCACGGCACCCACCAGAACGGCAAAACCGAGATAGTTCATGCCGTCACCATAGGGTAGTCGTTACCAGTTGGCAAGCCACCGGGCAGGCCATTCTAGCTCCTGACTTCAAGCTCCTATCTTCAGGTCAATATTTTTCTGCCGGTTCATTTTTCTGCAAAAGTTTCCCATGCGCGTCCCTTCGCATGATTCGCGGGCTCAACTTTCTGGGTTCGAAATTCGGGTTTCGGACTTCTTTCGGTTTTCGATTTTCGGTCTTCGGATTTGTCATATTCCCTCCATTTTCCCCTTCCATCTCTCGCCCCTTTGTCTTACCTTTTTCGCAAGTTCCTGTTGTTCGTGCGTTTACTGATGAAATGGCACCTGCATAACCAGATCGTGTATGGCTTCTGTCACCGGAAGCGGACGCTTCCCCCCACCTCATAACGCAATCACTAACACATCCATACCCATGCCCACCCTCGTTCCTGAAAAAATCCTGAAGATCGTTGATGACATAGACACGCAAGGGAACGTGTCACTGATGCGGCTGACGGTGTTAAAAAAATGGTTTGAACACCCCGGTCGGTTACCCGCCTTTGGCCTTTGGATCGCGCGCCGGGCGGCGAGTCGCAAGGGGAAGACGGCGGGTGTGCATGGAGCCCTGCTCAATGAGGCGCGGAAACTGTTGGGCACCACGTCCACGCGGGAAAGCCTATTTCAGCAGATTGCTCCAAAGGCGGCAGCGGATCTGCATACGCGGGCAAAGCTGGCCCAGCATGAATTCCAGAACCAACAATGGGGACGGGTGCGGATCATTCGATGCTGGCCGCTCATGCTGGTGGAGCAAGGGTTGGCCCTCCACGCCGGTCTCGCTCGCCATCCCAGCGATGGCTACAAGCTGGCCGCCGACTGGGCGCAGAACTACGACTCCAGCTATGGCAATGGCCTGAATGGTCCCAGTCGCACCAAACTGCTTGAACTGATGCGTTTCATGTTCAACGTTGAAGCGCAGGAGGAAGAACAATGCTCCTTTACCGCAGCGCGACAAATGAAAGCATGAACAGTGCCGAACAGTAATTTCGTATCCGTTTATGAAAACACCCGGCCGCAATCCCATGAAAAAATTCCTATTCCTCCTCGTGATCGTAACCATCGGCGCCCTTTCGCTGCGGGCCGTGCCATTCGACCAGCAGATCAAGTTTATTCAACCGGATGGCACACCCATCATCCTGCACGGTTGGGGTGATGAATTCCAAGCCGTGTTCGAGACGGCAGACGGCTACACGGTGGTCTTCGATCCGGCACAACGGGCTTACTGCTACGCCCAAACCGACGCCGGGGGCGATCTGGTTTCAACGGGCGTGCAAGTTCATCGCCAAAATGCGGCGACCCTGGGACTGGGTCAGCATGTGCGGATGAGCGACGCGGTGCTCAGACCAAAGGTGGAGCAGCGGCGGCAGGAGTGGGAGCGGGTGACGCAAACTACGCAGCGCTGGAACGCGCGCAAGGCGGCCATGCGGCAAGTGCTGGGGCAGCCGGCGGCTGGCGAAGGCGCGATGAGTCCGGCAGAGCTTCAGGCGGTGTCACACACCACGCTGGGAAATAAGATGGGGCTGATCGTGCTGATTGATTTCGATGACGAACCGGCAACCATTCCACAGGCCGAGGTGATGAATTACGCGAACGGCGACAACTACACCGGCTTTGGAAACAACGGCTCCATCAAGCAGTATTTCTTAGACAACTCCAGCGGTGCGCTCACCTACAGCAACGTGGCCACGGTGTATATCCGCATTCCCAATTCGCTCCATCCCAAAAGCTATTACAACGATCCAACCAAGAGTGCGGGCAGCATCGAAGCAGAACTTCTCCGTGACGCGATCAACATCCTGACCAACCTGCCGAATTACACGTCCGACATTCTGCCAACCTTTGCTTCGTTGACCCACGAAAGCGATGGGCGAATTGTGGCAACAAGCGTTTATTTTGCCGGTGCCAACAGCGGGGTTTGGACCAAAGGACTGTGGCCGATGTCCGGCATGTATGGCGGCCAGGAGCTTGGCAATGGCATGCATATCGGTACCTTTTGCGTCATTGATATCGGCGCCAGCCTGACCATTGGCACCTTTTGCCACGAGAACAGCCACATGCTCCTCGGCTACCCGGACGAATATGCTTACGTTGGCAATTCATCCGGCGCGGGCAGTTGGGACCTGATGGGCTCCGGGAACTACAATGGCGGCAGCAAAAATCCCTCCCCGATCAGCGTTTACCTCAAACGGGCCTCGGGCTGGGGCACCACCATTGACCTCACGACCAACAGCTCGCTGTTGGCTTCTTCAATCTGGAGAGGCGCCGACTATGACAAATGCTACCGCTTCCAGAAGCCCGGCGTGTCCACGGAGTATTACCTGATTGAGAATCGCCAGAAGACCGGGCGCGGGGCCGATGGACCTGGTGCGGGGCTGCTGCTTTGGCATGTGGATGAACTGGGCTATCACGACTACGCGAACACCAATTACAATACCACCCACACCAATTACGAAAACGGCCTCGTCCAGGCGGACAACCTGTTTCAACTGGAAAACGGCAGCAATGGTGGCGATGCACAAGATCCCTTCTACCGCGGCAACCCGGCGCTGGCATACACCAACAACGCCTTCACGGATAGCACCGGCCCCAGCGCGCGGTTTTGGGACGGCAGCGCTTCCGGAATTGTGTTTGCCGATTTCAACTCGAACAACGCCACGATGACTTTTCGCGTGGGCAACGCCCGGCTGCCGTTGAGCGTGGCGTCCACGATTTTGGTGGACGGTAATGGCAACGGTAACGTGGACCCGAATGAAACCAACCGGCTCTATGTCGTGCTCCGCAACGAAGACACCCGCACCGCCACCAACATCTCGGCGACCATTTCCTCGACCACGGCCGGAGTGAACGTCGGCACGGCCACGGCCAGTTATCCGAATGCTGCGCCCGGCGCGCTGGTGACGAACACCACGCCGTTTATTTTCTCAACCACGCCGGGATTCGTCTGCGGCACCACGCCCCAGTTTACCAACGTGGCCAGTTGCACCGGTCTGAGCACGACCAATTCTTTTGCCCTGGCCTCAACGGCACCGTGCGTGGACGGCAGCTTCCTGCCGCCGGTGGTCACATTCACCAGTCCAACCAACAACCAAATTTTCCAGAATGGAACCGCCATCACCCTGACGGCCACCGCTACCGACGCTGATGATGCCGTGGCGCGGGTCGAGTTCTACGATGGGACCAACTTGCTAGCGACCGCTACGTCCAGTCCTTACACTTATGTGTGGTCCGGCGCTTCCGGCGGGATGCACACCTTGAAGGCGCGGGCGGTGGATCAGTCCGGGCTATTTGCGGTAACGAACATCACTGTTGGCGTATCCGCCGGCGGCGCGCTCACCTGGGTTGGCGCGGGTGCCAGCGATAATTGGAGCGATGCTTACAACTGGAATCTTTTCCGCGCTCCGACCAACGGCGAGCCAGTGACCTTCACCGGCGCGCTCCGCCTCACCCCGGCCAACGACGCGCTTGCTTCGCTGGGCGCAGTTACGTTGAGCAGTGGCAACTTTGTCGTCAGCGGCAACTGGCTCACGTTGTCCAACGGCATTTCCAGTTCCGGCGACAACACGTGGGCGGCGATCTCCAGGTTGGGCGCGGCCCAGAGTTTCGTCAGCAGCAGCAGCACGCTGAACGTCAGCGGCAACGTGACCAACGCCGGCTTCGGTTTGACCCTGGATGGCGCGGGCAGCGTCAGCGTCAGCGCGCCCATCTACGGTTCTGGCAACTTAACCAAGGCGGGCGCGGGCACCGCGACGCTGGGCGCCCTGACTGATACCAACGCGACCGGCACGACCACGGTCAACGCTGGGCGGCTCATCATCGCGGCGGGTGCGTCCGGATCCGTGCGGGCAATCGGTTCCGGCCTGCTTACCGTCAACAGCGGCGCCACCGTGCAGTTCACCAAAAGCTACGGCTATGGCGGAACGGTCAGCAAACCCGTCACCATCAATGGCGGCACGCTCCAGTTCGACGCGTTTCAATACCTCGGTGCCTTGAACATGACTGGCGGCTCGGTCATCGGCTCCGGCTCCGTTTCTTCGCTGGCCTCGCACACCTTCAACGCCGCCACCACCACGGCGACTATTTCTGTTCCGTTCAAACTCTACTGGACCGGCGACACCACGTTCACCGTCGCCGACGGCGCGGCGGATCCGGATCTTAACATCACCACGTCCATCACGGAGCAGACCAGCCCCGCCAATCTCGTCAAGGCCGGTGCGGGCCGCATGGCCATCGGTGGCGGCACTTATACTGGCACTACGGTCGTCAAAGCGGGCACGCTGGATTTGTGGGGCAGCTTGAGCGGCGGCGGCGGCGTGACCGTGAGCAACAGCGCCGCCCTCACCGTGAAGATTCTTGCCTCCGGAACCAGCGTCTCGGCCTCGGCACTTTCTTTGGGCAGTGGCAGCGGCAGCACCACGCTGAATTTGCTTAACTTCGCCGGCAGTCCCAACGCCCCGATTAACGTCATCACCCTGACGGCCAATGGCACCGCGACGATCAATGTTTCGGGTGGATTCACCGTCGGTCAATACCCGCTCATCAAGTATTCGGCGCTGGCGGGCACCGGATTCCCGGCTTTGCATCTCGGCACGCTGCCAATGGGCATCAGTGCCAGCCTGGTCAACAATTCTGCCAACCTTTCCGTGGACCTGCGCATCACCGGCGTCACTCCGATGGTATGGTCGGGCACGACGAATGGAAATTGGGACATCAACACCACGACGAACTGGACTTCCGGCGGCACGCCGACCACCTATCAGGATTTCAACAGCGCGCAAATGGATGACACCGCCGGCGGCACAACGGCCATCAATCTATCCGCCACCGTCCTGCCCAGTTCGGTGCTGGTGTCCAACACCGCCAAAAGTTACAGCCTGTCCGGCAGCGGCGCGCTGGCCGGCGGCATGGGCCTGACGAAGCAGGGCAGCGGAACGCTCACGGTGGGCACGACTAACAGCTATTCTGGCGCTACCACCATCGGTGGCGGCACGGTGCAGATTGGAAACACCAGCGCGCTCGGCACCAGCACGCTGGTGGTGAGCGCCGGCACGCTCGACTTGAATGGAAACTCCATGACCGTCGGCACGCTCTCCGGCATCGGCGGCACGATCACGGATAACAGCCCGGGGGCCGGCACCACCACGCTGGCGATCAATCAGAGCGCGAACGGAACGTTCAGCGGCGCGATTGCGGATGGCAGTTCGAAGCAACTTGCCGTCACCAAGAAAGGCTCCGGCACATTGACCTTGAGCGGCAACAACACCTTCTCCGGCGTGCTCAATGCGGACGAGGGCTTGAGCGCGGCCAACGACGGCGCGGTCAAGATCACCGCCAGCGCCGCCGTGCAGAATGTTTCCCAAATCACGCTCTACAACCCCGCCGGCGGTGCCTCCACGCTCCAACTCGACGGCTCCGGCGGCCCCATCGTGGTCAACGCCCTCATCGCCCTGAGTTGTCGCGACGCCACCAACTCTGTTCCCCACCTCCAGAACCTCGCCGGCAACATCTCAACTTCGTCCGGTGATCCGAACAACCTCATTCAATGCGACAGTGGCACGCTAAACTTGGGCGGCATTCTGACCTGCCGGAATGGCTCCGCGACTTATACGATCCTCGGAAGCGGCGATGTCGTCGTGTCCGGCACGTTCCAAGGTTTGAGCGCCAACCCCGTGACTGTGCTGAAGACCAACAGCTCCGGCGCGCTGACTTTGAGCGGCCCCCAAACCCACAAAGGCGGGACCGTGGTTTGGGGCGGCCAATTGAACCTGAACAGCGCCACCGCGCTCGGCCACAGCAGCAGCGCCTTCACCAACGCGGGCGTCAGCACCATTGATAACACCAGCGGCGGCTCCATCACGCTGGTCAACAACAACACCAATTACTGGAATGCGGACTTCACGTTCGTCGGCAGCAATCCTTTGAACCTCGGCAACGGCCCGGTCAATTTGGGAGCCAGCGTCCGGACGACGGTGAGCGCCAGCACCTTGACCGTGGGCGGCGCGCTCAGCGGCAGCGGTTTCGGTTTCACGAAAGCGGGCAACGGCACGCTCAGTTTGGGCGGCACCAACACCTACACCGGCCCCACCACGGTAACCGCCGGCGCGTTGAACGTGACGGGTAAACTCGCTGGCGGCGGCGCGGTCACGATCAATGACGGTGCCAGCCTGTTGGTGAACGCCAACGCGGGGCTGACGGCAGCGGGGCTGAACCTGGGCAGCAGCGGAGCCACGACTTTATCGCTCACCAATTTCACCGCCAGCGCCAGTGCTCCCATCAATGCCACCAACCTCACGGCTAACGGCACGGTGACGGTGAATATCTCCGGCATCAGCGCGGGCGCGGGCCAATATCCGCTGATTAAATACACTTCACTCGGCGGCGCAGGATTCCCCGCCTTTGCGCTGGGCACATTGCCGCCCACCTGGCGGGCGGCCAATCTCATCAACAACACCGCCAATCATTCCGTGGATTTGAACCTTACCGGGATCGCTCCGGCGATATTGGCGGTAACGCCCGCTTCCGCGACGGTTTACGCCGGGTCGAACGCAACCTTCACCGTTTCCGCCAGCGGTTCGTCGCTGGCTTACCAATGGCAGTATGGGGAAAACAACGTTCCCGGCGCGAACGGCACCAGCCTCACGCTGGCCGGCGCGCAGTTCACCAACGCCGGCCTTTATCGCGTCATCGTGACCAACAGCTACGGCTCCGTCACCAGCGCGATGTCCGCGCTCACAGTGATCCCATCGCAACCTTACCGGGCGCAACTGCTGGCGGATGCGCCGGTCGCGTGGTGGCGGTTGAACGAAACTTCCGGCACGACCGCTTACGATTCCGCCGCCAGTTACAACGGCGCGAACAGCGGCAGTCTGGTTCTTGGCGTCAGCGGCCCAAATGCGCCGATGTTCCCGGGAATTGAATCCGGCAACACCGCATATCAATTCAGCGGTTCGGGCACGAGCATTTCCCTGCCCGCACTGAATCTCACCAGCAACATCACTCTCACCGCCTGGGTCAAACCCAACGCCGCGCAGGGTTATTACCCGGGCGTCATCGCCTGGAGCAGCGGCGGCAATACCATCTCGTTGGGTTTTGGCAACGCCACCAATCAACTCACCTATGTTCGCAATGGTTCGGTTTACTCATCGACGTCGCAACAGGTACCCACCAACCAGTGGACGTTTATCGCGCTCGCCTTAAGCCCGACCAATGCGGTGCTTTACATGGCGACCAACTCCAATCTGGTGACATACAAACCCAGCACCACCAGCCCGGCCCTGACGTCGTTCACCAATACGGCGTATATCGGCAAAAGTCCCTATGGGAGTTACAACGGAAGCATTGACGAAGTCGCCGTCTTCAACCAGTTACTCACGCCGGCCCAAATCACCAACCTGGTTTCCGCCGCACTCCTGTCGCTGCCCGGCGTGACGCTCACGGCCCCGGCGGATGGCAGTTCATTTCCTGTGTCCTCCAACATCGTGCTGACGGCATCCGTCACGACCAACGGCCATGCGATTTCAAAAGTGCAGTTTTTCAGCGGTGCCAGCCTGCTTGGCGAGTCCGCCGCCGCACCGTATCAATACACCTGGTCTGGCGCGACCGCTGGCGCTTACACGCTGCTCGCGCAGGTCGTTTATGATGGCGGCAACGTTTTGGGTTCATCGCCGGCATACATCACAGTGACAAACGCACTTGTGTCCGTTTCCACCAACCCAACGAACATCCTCGCCACCATCAGCGGCACCAATCTTATCTTAAGCTGGCCGGGTAGTCACACCGGTTGGCGCTTGCTAATGCAGACCAACAACCTGGCCAGCGGCGTCAGCAGGAACACGAACGACTGGGGCCCTGTCTCCGGCTCGACTGCCACCAATCAGATGTTCATCCCAATGGATCCCAGCAAGCTGGTGGAATTCTATCGCCTTGCTTATCCGTAAGGAAAACTGTCTTATACCATTTCCAGTTTGTAACTGCATCATTCAAACCGTTCAGGCGTATGCCTTGTCATCGTAGCGCAGGTTTCCAAACCTGCTGTGTCGCCGACTTCCCAGTCGGCATACCTTTAATTACACAACCACTCGCTGATTGGTAATAGTGCAATTGCATGATGAAAATGGTCTTAGCCGAAACGACCGTACAAGCGACGGGCACTACGGCGGTTGCTGGGGTGGTCCCGCCGATGCTCCGGGTTCCATAAGGAGCGTGCGCGGCAGCGTTCCTGGACAAATCATGTCCAGCGCAAATACGGCCAATGTGCTGGTTTCCGCCGCTGCCTTGGAACATCACTGAACATAGCGGAAGCCGGAAGTCTTTCCACGCGGAGCAATATGCGCCGGCGCATTCTTATCCGTCACCAGTTCCCCCGCGATCCGGAGATTCTCGAAGGTGACATTCGAAATTGTTCCCGGCTCGCTGCCGTTGCCGTCAAACACGCTTGGGTGAAGGGGCAACTGGGCGCTCGTGATGTTCTTTAAGATCATTCCGTCCACGCATCCCCGCCCTTCCCGGTAGCTTGCGTGGCCCGGATCTTCCGCCGCAAGCTTGATGCGCACGCCAAAGAGTTGATAGGGCCTGCCTTCGTGCCGAATGTTCTCGATGACGATATTCTTATAAACGGTGCGATTATGCATATCCATCAAGGCGACGGCATTCGCGTTTAGCCAATCATGCTTAGTGCGGGTTCGACCCATGTCGTTGCCTATGATGTCGAGCCCATCGGCGTGCTCCCCATCCACACTCTGCTTGACATTCCAGCCCATCTGGAGCGCGCTGCCGGCCGCCTGCAGCCAGACGACATTATTAATCGCTTTCATGCCCGATACGTGGAAGTGGATATTGTCATCATTGACTTTGAGAAAACAGCCTTTGACCAAACTCCCGGCGCCGCCACCGATCCCGTCAGAACATCGGGTCCACGCAAGCAACTTCACATTCTCAGCGGTGAGTCGTCCCCCACAGAAGCATCCAGGGCCGGGAGAATCGGTAACGACGATTCCTTCGACGGAGAGATCGGTCGCGGGCTTTTGCGAGGAGGCATCAATCATGAACTGGCCAAAGGTGCCCCGATTTTCCGTGATGCCGATGCCGGAGAGCACGCCCCGACCGCGAATGGTGACACCTTGTTTACCCTGCCTGGCAGTGGTCTGTAATCGGCCCTTTACGTAGGCCCCACCGGCCAGATAGACCGTTTGGCCATCCGCAACACTATGGGGCGTGGCCCCCAGATCCGTCACGCCTGGACCAAAGTAGATCACGTTCGGCGTGGATGCAGTAGGAGCGTTAGCCTCAGGCGGATTGGCAAAGATGAACAGTGGCTCGCGCGGCTGGCCATCCAATTCCACGAAGAGATTGGCTGGTTTCGTGAGGGTGAAGGACACCGTATTGCCGACCACAGTGGCGCGAATCTGCTTCGCCAGCGGGCGCACAGTTGCGAGCTTAACGGCGTTCCCATTCCGAACGGTTATCAGCACAGTCACCGGACCGCTGAAAGAGAAGGAGGTCCAATGGTTGGCATCCGTCGTAAAAACATTCCATGGGTTGGGGCCTTGCCGGGTGCTTTTATAGACATACGAGGGATGACTCTGGCCAGCCTGGGAGACAGTCACCTCGTAAAGGTCGGAGCCATACTGGTGATTGGGCAGTGCGGGATACACGGTCACCTCTTGAGCCTGCAAATCATCCGGGCCAGCAAAGCTCAAGCATGCCGAGAACACCATTGAAACAAGCGATGAGATGCGATGGGTGGCAATCATGGATTGGAAGTCCGGGCGAGTTTCTCATTGTGGTCGCGCAGCAATTTGAGCTGCCAGGCGCGCCGGTTCGTGGCGGTGACGTTCCGGCTGGATTCCTGCGCCGACAAGTCAAACACCCAAACCGCTGCCAAGGGAACCTGCAAGCGGTCCAGTTTGGCGAGGAACGCGGTAAAATGAGTGCGTGCTTCGGGGGAGTCCGGGGCGAAATCACTGGGAAACTGAAACTCCCCGACAAAAAGCGGCTTCCCGAGTTTTCGAGAGTCAGCCACGATGGCATCCAAACGTTCCATGGCATTTCTGCGCTGACCGGATTTGCCCAGGAGGTCGTTGTAGCAATGCACACTGATGAGATCCATCGGGTCGGGGGCGCACAACCCGAGCATGAATTCGCGTTGCTCCGGGTTATCGCCGATGCCGAATTTGTGTTCCTTGTAGAAATGCCAGGCATTGGTGCGCGGGAAGTCGCTGCCGCTCTCGATGAGCCGGTGCGGGTCGTCCTGGCGCACGGCCTTGCCAAACTCGCGAAAGGCAACGCCAAGGTCCGTGTGGGTGGGATAGTCGCGGGCCGTGCGAGACGCAGGAGTCCCATCTCGAGGTGAGACCGCTGGCCGGTTGTGGGCCGGGAGGTATTCCAAAGCATTGGGCAGGTCAGTATCGCTATTGAACTCGTTGCCCATTTCCCAAGCCCAGATGGCTGGGGAGGTACGGTAGCGGCTGACGACTTCATGGGTGTACTGGCGCATGAAGGCATGGGTCTTACTATTCGGGTTGCCCCATTGATCAATGGGCTCACCCACCAAATCGGGCACGCAGGCATGGAACCAGAACAGCGATGGGATGAGGCCAATATTATGCCGCTCAGCAGCGCGCACGACACCATCAAACCGGCGAAAATACTCCGCGCGATTGGTCTGATAGAGCTGCATATTGCGCGGCCAGAAGCCAGTGCCGGCAAAGCGCACGAATGGAATACGGTTGGTGGCCAGGACACGGAAGCCTTCCTCATACGAGGTATTGGTCGTACTCTGCAAGGTGCGATAAAAGCAGTCGAAGAAATTGATGCCCACGCCGCGATAAGGTTTGCCTTCCAACAGCACGGTGCCGTTGGGACCCTGGGTAAGGCCAAGCGGCTTTTCGGCGCAGCACACGCTGAACACCGCCCAGCAAAAACCGATGGTGAAACAGAATTTTGTTCGCATATAAAGCGATTGGCAAAGACTACTTCTTCGGCAGCATAAGGTTGGCCGGGCGCTGCGTGGTCACGGATACACCAACTGGTAGCTGACAAAGGCCACTTTCTTGCTGTCCGGCGACCAGGAAGGAACGTTGATGGTGCCCTGTCCGCCAAAGAGTTTGGTCAGCAGCCGAATCGGTCCGCCACCCGTTGGCATTATCCGCAACATCACGTCTTTGTTGGCGGGATGGGCGTTGGCCGCAACGTCCTTGTTAAAGCTAAGAAAGACAATCCACTTGCCATCCGGCGATGGATGCGCGAACCAGTTGTGATATCCATCGGCAGCCACGGGCTCCTGCCCTGAGCCATCGGGTTTCATCCGCCAGATCTGCATCATGCCGTCGCGTTCGGAATTGAAGTAGATGTATTTGCCATCCGGGGAATACTCCGGGCCATCGTCCAAACCCGGATTGGTGGTCAAGCGCGTTTCCTCGCCACCTGCGGCAGGAATGGTGTAAACATCATAGTTGCCATTCCGCTCGGCACAATAGGTCAGGGTTTTCCCATCCGGCGACCAGCCATGCCAATACGATGGCGCCAACGGCGTGATCAGCCGGGCCACGCCTCCATCAATCGGCAATACATAAATCTGCGATTTATTCCCAGCCGTCCGCGAACTGACGGCCAACTGCGTGCCGTCGAAGGAAATGCCATGGTCATTGTTGCAGTTTGTGGCCGCACCGGTGTCGAGCAATTGCGGTGTGCTGCCGGGCACGGGTGTGGTTTTCTTGTCACCAGTGACGGGCAGTTTATAGATCCGGCCCTTGCTGTTGAAGAGGAGATATTTTCCATCAGGCGACCAATTCGGCGCCTCAATAGGATCACGCGTGCGATAAACGACGGCGCGATCCGTGGAAGCGATGGCGATGGTTTCCACTGTACACTCGCGAACGGGTGACGCATTGGCCGGTGCGGCCAGCGGCTCAATGGTTACATTGGAAAACAGCGCCGTTTCATTCGTGCTGTTGTCGTGTGAGCAAACGCCCAGGCCAACGTACAACGGCCCCGTGATCGGAATCGGCAAGTACCCCCCGGCAGGCTTCAATTCGCCGCCTTTTTCGGCCAGCCACATTGAGAAATAATTCCCCCGTTTTTCCAAGCGCAGGCGCGGGGGCGCGGAAATATCCGAGTGGATGGTATAGGTCCGGTCTCCGGCGACTTCCCGCCATTGCAGCGCGGCCAATCCGTCGCCATGCACCACCACATCCGCATAAGCGGCCTCCGGTGCGAGCGACTGACGGACCAGCAAGCACGCCTTGCGGTGGTTGTTGCCAGCAGTGCCCAGGATGCGGACATCCGCCGTGAGCCTGAAATCGCCCGCCATCTGTTTCCATACAAAATGAAACGCGTCGTTGGTACCCCACACATTGGCTCCGCCGCCAGTGATACGGTATTCGCCGGCTGCCGCATTAAAACTTGCGGAACCCGGCTTGGCGCAGTTGCCGATGTCCGCGTGGTCGGTGAAAACTCCAAGTTCGCCCGTCTGACCATGGGCGAACAATGCCCCAGTCAAGGTGACAAGAGCAACCAGTTGACGCTTCATTATTTTGATCATATACGGGCTGATATTAGTGACATGCTGGCGATCATTCAAATATTGATTTGCGACAAGATATTTCAGCGTTATGTCAGCAAGAAGAGTATGGGGTGCCGGATGCCCCCCGTTGTTAAAGCTTACGGGTTTTTCGCATTCGACCTTCAGGGTCATTACTGGTTTCCCAAACTGCGGATCCACTCGGTCAGCAGGCGGACGGACGTCTCATCCACCACGGAGGAGGCCAGGGGCGGCATCTGGCGTTCCCCGCGCCGGGAGATGCGCGTGAGCAACTGCGAATGCTCGGGAGACCCGGGAACCACGATGCGGCTATCCGGGTCGCTGCCATGATCATTGAGGGGACCGTTAATAATTCCCGCCAACGACAGCGGCGTGGCCTGGCGCGCGTCCCAGAACGTAGGGGCCGTGCCGCCGGGCTGATGGCAATAAGCACAATTGACCGCGACATACGCGTGAACCCGATCGGCCAAGCTGGCCTTTGTATCGCTGGCCGGGACCAGGCGGGGCAGGGATTGGACTTCTGGAATGGCATTGCTGAAATACCCGGCCTGGCTGAGCCGCCGCAACTGGTTGACGGTGTCGCCGGCCGGGCCGGTTTCCCGGTTCAACTGGGCGGTGTTAAAGCTGAGTGCATATCCGCCCAGCGGAGTGTGACAGGTTAAACACTCCAAGCGGCTGGGATATCGCCATACCTGGGTGCGACGCATTCCCCGATCCTGAATTTGGAGCGTTTCCTCCGCCCCCGCTTCGGGTACCAGCATGGCATTTTTCTGGGAGCGATCCCAACGGTAGGTGACGCCGTAAACGCCGTCGCGGTTGCGCACCAGAAACCGGGTTTCCAACCGGCGCCGGGAGGCGGGAACGCCGTTGGTCAGCTCCATTTCAAAGTGCTTGATCCAGACCATCCCGGGTGGAAGCTTCCAATTTCCGGTCGGGTCAAAACCCATGGTCCGGGTGGTCTCTGGAAGGGAAAACCAGCGCTGCTTGATGGCGTGATCGGACCAAAAGGCGACGTTCGGTTCGTAGGGCACAATGCCCGGTTGCGGGGTAAGCAGGGACAGATCTTTAAAGGCCCCGGTATCCGCCAGCGTGGGCGGGAAGGGAGTGCCAGTGGGTTTCTCTTCGTAAACCAGCCGCTTAATTGTGTCGGCGCCGTGATCCGCCAGCAGTACATCGCCGTTGCGCGGATCCACCCCAAACGCGGCGACGTTCTTGTTGTCAGTCAGGTAGTCCTCAACGACGGTCTGACCGGGTTCGTAGCGCAGGGACCAAAGGTTGCCGGTCACATAGTCGCCAAAAACATACGCCCCTTTGAGTTGGGGAATCCGGTCGCCGCGATACACCACACCCCCGATCAAGGAGTTGCCCTGGTCCATTCCGCTCCCATGCGCATATTCCCAAATGGGTGCGGAAAACTTGAAGCCGTCTGGTTCGCGGTGGGGTCCCAGGTGGTTCCCTTCCCGAAACGCCCAGCCATAATTGCCTCCCGAGGTCAGTAAATGCACGCTTTCCCACTTGTTTTGGCCCACATCGCCGCAGTACCAGCGCCCGCTGGGAGCGTCATAGGAAAAACGCCAGGGATTGCGCAGCCCCACCGCCCAAAACTCGGTGCGCACGCGGATGGGATCCACCGGCAAACCGTTAAACCGGGTGGCGCCGACAAACGGGTTGTCCGGCGGGACGGCATAGTTGGTGCTGGCCGCCGGGTGCGGATTGGGTGGCAGGCTGCCGGGCCGCCGGTCCACGTCCAGTCGCAGCAGGCCTGAGAAAAAGTTCTTGTCAATGCGCTGGCTGTTTTCGAACTTGTCGTTGCCCGCCCCTTCATCCCCGAGCCCCACGTACAAATAACCGTCCGGACCAAAGTGCAGGTCACCGCCATTGTGATTGCGCGCCTGATCGTATTGGGTAAGGAGCGGCAGTTCCGAGGCCGGCAGCGCCCGGTTGGAATCGCCACGCGCGATCTCAAACCGGGACAGGCGATCATGCAACCCGGTCCCACCCCCGGTGGTGACGCTCGTGGTGTAGAAAACGTAGAAATAATGATTGCTGCGATATTGCGGGTGGAACGCCAGGCCGAGCAACCCTTGTTCGCCGCCATAAACGACGCGTTCCGAGATGTCCAAAAACAGGGTCCAGGTGGGCCGGGCCAGGTTTGTGATCACCGCGATGCGGCCGGCCTGTTCGACCACAAACAGCCGGTTGGTGTCACCCGGTGCGACCACCAGGCAAACCGGTTTGGCGAACTTCAAATCGCCAAAAGCTCGTTCCGTGCGGTAGCCGGTATGCGGCGGATTCAGTGGCATTTGCAACGTGGTATTGGCCACGCGTTGGAGCGGCGGCGCTCCCGCAGTCAGTGAGCACAGGCTGAACCATCCGATGAACAGGCAGAGATGCAACATCGAGCCAAGGGTAGCATGGGAAAAAGCGGACGCAAAATCAAACCGGTCACACACGCTGCTGCGCCAATAATTGAGATGCGCAACCGTGTGGCGCGACTCTCATCGAAGAGCGGCAGGCCATTGACCGGAGGCGGTGGAAAGTGCCAGCCGCCACAGCCGCTGCCATACTTTAAACGGGCAATGATGCAACATTTGTGAACGTATGGAAATTACCGGCGCGCTACAACTAAACAACCATGTGCCACTTGTTTTCCGTCCGAAAAAAGAATAAGCTGGATCGAACCGATGGAATGAAGCGAGTGCGCATGGAAAGTGAAAAAATAAATAACGGTCCCAGTGTCAACGGCGGTGTCGCCATAGGCACTTCCATGCACCTCCGCCTGCGCCTGGCTTTCGAGGTTCCCAGTCTTGCCGCGCTAGTTCTCCCCGTCTCATTGCCGAAACTAATTAAATAACCATGAAACACACCCTCATCCTCCTCACCGCGTTGCGGCTCGCGCCGCTGGCCGGGCTCCACGCCGCCGACGCGCCCGCTGCGCAAACGGCACTCGTCACCGTCCATCCGGAAAAGCCGGGGGTGAAGATCCCCGCGGATTTCCTCGGGTTCAGTTGCGAGAAAAAGATTCTGTCCATCGAATGCTTTCATCCGGGGAATTCGGTGGTGCTAAATCTGTATCGGAACTTGGGTGGCGGGGTGCTCCGCATCGGCGCCAATGAAGTGGAGTCCACCTATTGGTCCCGTACCGGGACGAATCCGCCTTCGGGCATGAAGACCATCGGCTATAACCTGAAACCGGTTACCATCGGCCCGTTATCGGTGGACAATCTTTATGCGTTTGCGAAGCAAAGTGGCTGGCGCGTCATTCACGGTTTGAATTTCGGCGCCAACGACCCGGCCATGGCTGCCGATGAGGCCGCCTACGCGCTGCAGGTCGGCGGGCCGCTGGTGCTGGCCTTCGAGGTTGGCAACGAACCCAACCTGTATCATGAAGGTTCCACTCGGCCGCCAAACTATCGCTATCCCCAATATCGCGCAGAAATTGAGAACTATAATCGGGTCATTTTGGCAAGACTGCCCAAGGCACCGCTGGCCGGACCAGCAACGACCTGGGCTTTCGGTTGGTATAAGGAATATCTGGGGGATTTTAAATCCCGCTTGGCGCTGGCCACCGCTCATACCTATGTACTATCGGCAAAGGAGGAAAATCCGCTGGCCCCCCGGTTCGCCACCGTCGAAAATCTGTTGAGCGCAAAAAGCGCGCAAAATACGGAGAAAAATTGGCTCCCGCAGCTCGAGGCGGCCAGTGCGGCGCACCTCCCGTTCCGCATTGGGGAATGCAACTCGGCCTCGGGTGGCGGCAAGCGCGGCGTCAGCGATGCCTTCGCCTCGGCGCTCTGGAGCACCGATTTCCTTTTTGACGTGGCCGAGCATGGCGGGGCGGGCGTTAATTTTCACGGCGGGTTTGGTTCCCGGCCTGGTTATTCGCCCTTCTGCTTTATCCGCAACCGTTATTCTGCAAACCCGATCTACTACAGCATGTTGCTGTTTCATCAGGCGGCCCGGGGCCAGGTGGTGCCGGTGGAATGCCAGACCCCGGCCAACCTCACCGCCCACGCCGTCCTGGGCGATGACCACAAGCTGCGCGTGGTGCTCATCAACAAGGACCTGACGAACTCAGTCGTTGCGACCATCATGCCGGGTACACCGCGCACGAAAGCCGAAATGATTCGCCTGCGTGCGCCCTCGGTCACGTCCACAGAGGGTGTCACCCTGGCTGGCAGTGCGGTGGCCGAGGATGGAACGTGGAAGCCTCAACCGGGCACGCCGGTGCCGTGCGCGAATGGCAAATGCGAAGTGTCATTGCCCGCCGCGAGTGCGGCGCTGCTCACGCTTGAGTAGCTTTCACGGTTTTCTCAACGTGGTCGTGGTCCAATCGAACACCCAGGCGGCCGTGCCCGCCGTAAATTTCCATGAGGTTCCATGGCTCTCGAACTGAACGGGGACGGGCTGCGCCGCGCCGTCGGTCCAGTTGAAGGCCGTGGCACTGCGCCAATTGGGGGCGCGTTTCTGGAGCGTCAGGCAGAATTTCTCCGTCGTGCCGTCGCCGTGGCGCGCCTTGAAAAGGAAGGGGCCGCCGCCGGCCTGAACCTGCTCGGGCGTCAATGCCTGGACAAGCAGCAGCGCCTTGTCGCCCTTGACCAGCCAGGTTCCCTGCCCTTGCGGTGCTGCCTTGGCTGACGCCGCCTCGCAGTGGAACAGGAGCTTGTAGTTAGAGCCCGTCCCGAAGCAGAATAAGCAATAGCCACTGCGACGGTTGGGATTTT
>JBAXGN010000015.1 GCA_037139415.1 Verrucomicrobiota bacterium
GGCCAATCCGTATTTCGGCACCGTCGTTTCGGAGAGCGGCGGCGCCTACACTTGGGTCGAGAACAGCCACGAGTTTCGGCTGACGCCTTGGAACAACGACCCGGTTACGGACGCCACCGGGGAGGCCTTTTACATCCGGGACGAGCAGACGGGACAGTTCTGGTCGCCCACCCCGCTGCCCGCGCGCGGCGCGACGCCCTACGTCATCCGCCACGGTTTTGGCTATTCCGTGTTCGAGCACACCGAGAACGGCATTGCCTCCGAATTGACCGTGTATGTGGCCCTGGATGCGCCGGTGAAGTTTGCGGTTTTGAAACTGCGCAATCTCTCCCGTCAGCCCCGCCAGCTTTCCGTCACCGGCTATTGGGAATGGGTGTTGGGAGATCTGCGCTCCAAAAGCCTGTTGCACCTGCAAACCGAAATGGACCCCAAAACCGGGGCGCTCCTGGCGCGTAATCCTTACAACTCTGAGTTTGCCGAACGAATTGCGTTCATTGATGTCAACGACGCCAACCGCACCTTCACGGGAGACCGCAAGGAGTTTCTCGGCCGCAACGGCAGCCTGTCCCATCCGGCGGCGCTCAAGCGCGTGCGGCTTTCCGGAAAAATCGGGGCCGGGTTGGATTCCTGCGGCGCGGTGCAGGTCACTTGCGAAGTGCCGGACGGGCAGGAGCGCGAGATTATCTTCCGCCTCGGCGTCGGGCGGAGCGCTGCGGAAGTGCAAACCTTAATTCGTCGTTTTCGCGGTGCTGACGCCAGCCATCTGGCGCTCGAAGGCGTCTGGCAGTATTGGAAGCAGACCCTCGGCGCGGTGCAGGTTGAAACTCCCGATCCGGCGGTGAATGTGTTGGCCAATGGCTGGCTCTTGTATCAGACTTTGAGTTGCCGGTTGTGGGGGCGGACCGGGTTTTATCAATCTGGCGGGGCATACGGGTTTCGCGATCAATTGCAGGACGTGATGGCGCTGGTGCATGCCGCGCCGGCCCTTACACGTGAGCATCTGGTGCGCGCGGCCGCCCATCAATTCCGCGAGGGGGATGTCCAGCATTGGTGGCATCCGCCAACGGGGCGCGGTGTGCGCACCCATTTCTCGGACGACTATTTGTGGCTGCCTTACGCCACCTGCCGTTACGTCGGGTGCGTGGCGGACACCGGCGTGCTTGACGAGGCGATTCCCTTTCTCGAAGCCCGGACGGTCAAGCCGGAGGAGGACGCCTACTATGATTTGCCGAACCGCTCGGAGGATTCGGCGACGCTTTACCAGCATTGCGTGCGCGCGATTGAGCGCGGGTTGAGCTTCGGTGCGCACGGCTTGCCACTGATCGGCTGCGGGGATTGGAATGATGGCATGAACATGGTGGGTAAGGATGGACGCGGCGAAAGTGTCTGGCTGGCTTTCTTCCTCTACGATGTGCTGACGCAGTTTGAGGTGCTGGCGCGTGGCCACCACGATCCGGTCTTCGCCGAACGCTGTCTTGTGCAAGCCAGCCAACTGCGGCAAAACATCGAACAACATGCCTGGGACGGCCAGTGGTATCTGCGGGCCTGGTTCGATAACGGCGAACCGCTCGGTTCGCGGACCAATTCGGAGTGCCAGATTGATTCCGTGCCGCAAACGTGGTCGGTCCTCAGCGGAGCCGGGGATCCGCAGCGCTCACGGCAGGGCATGCAGTCGGTGCAGGAGCGACTCATTCATCGCGAGGCTGGCCTGATTCAAGTGCTGGATCCGCCGTTCGATCATTCCCACCTTAACCCGGGTTATATCAAAGGCTACATTCCGGGTGTTCGCGAGAATGGCGGCCAATACACCCATGCCGCGATCTGGACGGCCATGGCCTTCGCACAATTGGGAGAAAATGAAAAGGCCTGGGAGCTATTCGCGCTGCTGAATCCCATCCACCATGGCACCACGCCGGCGCAAATCGCCACCTACAAGGTGGAGCCGTACGTCGTCGCGGCGGACGTTTACGCCGTCGAGCCGCATCAAGGCCGCGGTGGCTGGACCTGGTACACCGGGTCCGCCGGTTGGATGTATCGGCTGCTCCTGGAAACGCTGTTGGGCTTGAACCTGGAGGGAGAGCAATTGCGGTTGACCCCGCGTCTGCCGAAGGCTTGGCCCGCCTTCAAGATTCACTACCGCTATCGGCAAACGTCGTACCATATTACCGTCACCCGGCAACTCGGGGATCAGCCCACTACCGATCAACTTTCCCTCGACGGACAGGTGCTAACGGGGAATACGATTCCTTTGCGGGACGACCGCAGCGAACATCTGGTTGTGTTCAAAGTCCAATGACCATCGCTGATGCTGGCAGCAGACTTCGGCAGGGCCCCGCACTCATCTCTCTGGCCAAACTCAAGTAGGGTTACACCCCATAGCAAAGACCTGCCGGAAGGCCTATTGTAAAAGGTTCAAACGTATGAAATCGAACAAACACTTTCAGGGTTAGAATGCGTTGAAGGACGCGCTCTGAAGTGGGGAAGATAATTTTATGAATCGAACAAAGTACTCAAAAATCGGATTGGTATCAGGCGTTGTGCTCTTGGGAACCCTGACCGGATGCATCGGCTACGTGGATGGAACACGCGCCAGGCGTGTGTATGTACAGCCCCCATCGGTTCAGGTGGAGACCGGGGTCATGGTGCAGGATGACTATGTGTATTATCCTGGTTACGAGGTGTATTACAGCAGCAACCGGCGTCAATACGTATATTTGGAAGGTAATGCGTGGGTATGGCGACCCGCGCCACCGCGGGTCTCGGTGGACGTGCTGTTTGCCTCGCCGTCGATCCGGCTTGGCTTCCACGACTCCCCGGCACTTCATCACACAACGGTGGTCCGGCAGTACCCGAGGCATTGGGCACCACCGGGATCGGGCCGTGGTCACAAGGGTGGCCGCGATTAAAACCACGTTCAAAATCGAAGGTAGGGTTACACCCTATTGTGCGGCGACTGCCCAGGGCGTAGTGTGGATATATTAGGTAATACAAAATTTTTAATTTTCTAAAAACATGAAGAATAATGTAAAAAGCAGTAAACTGGCTAAAACTTTAAAGGAAATGGGATGGCTGATCGCCTGCGGCGCCTTGGGGTTTAATGCACTCGCCGCAGAACCACCTTCCCATGAACAATTTCGCGCAAAGCAACGATCGGTATTCATCATTGACATGCCGGTCAAGGATTCGCAAAACCAAAAACTGGGGCGGATCACGGATCTCGCCCTGGACTTGGAACAGGGACGCTTGGTGGAGGTGCTCGTCACCTCAGGCGGCTTTCTGGGTTTTGGCCAAAGGACTGTCGCCGTGCCACCCGGAGCATTTACGCGCGACGCAGCAGGTAATGGATTCCACCTGAACGTGGACCGGGAGATGTACCAGGCCGCGCCAGATTTCAAAATATCAAAGTGGGCCGAGGAATGCCAGAGTTTGCCCGTGGCGAAAAATTATCGTTTCTTCGGTCAGGAACCATATTTCGCCGCCGACGGCGCGAATACCAAGTCTGGCAACACGGACACCGAGCCGTTAGGCTATGTCCAAAGCGCCAGCAAACTACTGCACTTCCCCGTCAGAAACCTGCAAAACGAGCCGCTTGGGGTCATCGACACCTTCCAGTGCGACCTGACGAGTGGCCGGGTCTTCCACCTGATCGTCCTATCGGCCGGATTTCCCCAAACCAGGAGCGTCATTCCGGCGAGTGCGCTACGCTTCAATGCCGCTCACGACGCGCTGCAACTGGATATGACTCTGCAGGCGTTCAAAAACGAGCCGCGGTTCAAGTGGACCGATCGTGACAGTGGGGACTTCCGGCAGGAAACTTACTCCAATGCGAAAGTGGCGGCTAATGATGGGGTTAATACGCGACAAAATGTTCATGAAGGGACCGTTAACAGCTATATTCCGCTCGGGCAGGGTGCCAGTTTTGCCGATGTGGACATCACCTACCGGATTTATGCGGCTATGCGGGCCGACGTCAGCCTGTCACAAAACGCCCAGAACGTGGAGGTCGGCACCCTCAACCGCCGAATTACCCTGCGCGGACATGTCAACACAGCCGCGGGGAAACGGGTCATCGGCGAAATCGCAGGCAAGATTGGGCGACCGGAGAACGTGAGTAACCTGCTGGAAGTGAGGCTGGATCCAGGCACGATTAACTTGGCTGACCAAGAGGCCAGTCAGAATCGAGATGCTTCATTCTTAAAGAAGAAATACATCGGCGACAAATAACACCCTCACAGAGAAGAGTGAACGCGAGCGTGCAAGGTGCGCCTGTTTAATAATTTTATCGGAATAACCAAAACGAAACAACCAACCAAAAATATATGGCAAAAGTACTCGGCATTGATTTAGGAACAACCAACTCCTGCATGGCGGTCATTGAAGGCGGCGAGCCGGCGGTGATCGAAAACTCGGAAGGCAAACGCACGACGCCTTCGGTGGTGGCATTCACCAAAACCGGTGATCGGCTCGTGGGAGAGGCCGCCAAACGGCAGGCCGTGACCAACTCCCGCAACACGATCTATTCGATCAAGCGGTTTATGGGGCGCAAATTCGACGAAGTGCAGGAAGAAATCAAACGTGTCCCCTATAAAGTCGTCCGAGCCGCCAACGGTGACGCCGCCGTGGAAGTGGAAGTGGACGGCAAGCCCAAGCAATTCACCCCGCCGGAAATTTCGGCCATGATTCTCGCAAAACTCAAAACAGATGCCGAAACGCGGCTGGGGGAAAAGATCACCCAAGCGGTGATCACCACCCCGGCCTATTTCAATGACGCGCAACGGCAAGCCACGAAGGATGCCGGACGGATTGCGGG
Organism: Verrucomicrobiota bacterium; assembly: GCA_037139415.1. NCBI lineage: Bacteria > Pseudomonadati > Verrucomicrobiota > Verrucomicrobiota bacterium. The sequence continues at coordinate 4,811 of JBAXGN010000015.1, forward strand.
GCTCGAAGTGCTCCGCATTATCAACGAGCCCACCGCCGCCTCCCTGGCTTATGGTCTGGAAAAAAAGAAAGATGAAAAAATCGCCGTTTACGACCTCGGCGGCGGCACCTTCGATATTTCGGTGCTGGAACTTGGCGACGGCGTGTTCCAAGTCAAAGCGACGAACGGTGATACGCACCTTGGCGGGGACGACTGGGATAATCGCCTCATGGATTGGATGCTAGACGAGTTCAAACGGGATCAAGGGATGGATTTGCGCAAGCATCCGGATGCCTTGCAACGCATCAAGGAAGAGGCGGAAAAAGCCAAGATCGCCCTCTCCAGCGCGCTGCAATACGATATTAACCTGCCGTTCATCACCGCCGACGCCAGTGGTCCCAAGCATCTCAGCCTGAAACTCACGCGCGCCAAGATGGAGCAGCTCTGTGAGGCGTTGTTTGAGCGCACGATCGCGCCAGTGAAAGCGTGTTTAAAGGACGCTGACATCGCGGCCGCGAAAATTGATGAATTAGTGTTGGTCGGGGGCATGACCCGGATGCCACGGGTGGTCGAAACGGCGCATACGCTGGTCAATAAGCCGCCGCATCAGGGCGTCAACCCGGATGAGGTTGTGGCGGTGGGCGCCGCGATCCAGGCGGGCGTGCTCAAAGGCGAGGTCAAGGACGTGGTGTTACTCGATGTGACGCCGCTGTCGCTTGGCATTGAAACACTGGGCGGGATATTCACCAAGCTGATTGAGCGCAATACTACCATCCCGTGCCGCAAGTCCCAAACCTTCTCCACCGCCGCGGACAACCAGTCCGGTGTGGAAATTCATGTTTTGCAGGGTGAACGCCAGTTTGCGCGCGACAGCAAGACCATTGGCAAATTCAAACTCGAGGACATTCCGCCCGCCCCGCGAGGCGTACCGCAAATCGAAGTCGGGTTTGACATTGATGCCAATGGCATTCTGCATGTCGGCGCCAAAGACTTGGGAACCGGCAAGGAGCAGAAGATCACCATTACGGCCAGCAGCGGTCTCTCCAAGGCGGAGATCGAAAAGATGCGCCAGGATGGGGAACTCCATGCTGAAGAAGACCGGAAGCGGAAGGAAGAACTTGAAGCGCGCAATGAGGCTGAAAACGCCGTGTATCGCACGGAAAAACTGTTGAAGGATAATCAGGCTAAAATTTCCGATGCCAACCGGAACAAAATCGAAGCCGCCCTGAACGAGGTGAAGGAAGCCCTCAAGGGCAGCGACGCTGCCGCCCTCAAGACGGTCAGTGAAAAGCTGAACGAAACCTGGCAGGCGGTTTCGACGGAGCTGTATCAGGCCGCTTCAGAAAAGGCCCACGCGAGCCAGGGCCCGACCGGCAGCCAACCTGGACCGCAGCCGGAAACGAGCGGCGCACCGGAAGGTGGCAAGAAAGCGGATGGCCCGATCATTGATGCGGAAGTGGTGGATGACAAGAAAGCGGCGTAAGGGGATGGGATTACCTACCGCATAACCGGCGGATATTTCCGGCGCGCACAATCATGCGCGCCGGATTCAATAGACTTGTTTGACAATGAAAAATAATCGACATGCGGGTTCAGAGGCGCGGCTGGTTGCTCCAGAGCACGATTGGGCTCGCATTCAAAAGCACCTGGCGCTTGTCGCGCTCCTGGCAGTCGCTGCGCTGGCCAGCGGTTGTGCCGCAGTGGCTGCGTTGCCCGTGGCGTCGCTGATCGGGTCACCCAATGCGTCGTCCCTGGAGATTCACACTCAGACCGACATCCGGTTGCAAGCGGCGAATTTCGTGGTGACCAAAACCAACGTAATCGGAGAAAGCAAAGGGTTTTCGCTGCTTGGTATTCTGACGATTGTCCCTGCAAAATTTACTACCGCGATGAACCGGCTTTACACGCAGGCCGAAATGCAACCGGGGAGGGCGCAGACGCTGGCGAACCTGATCTTGGAAAAAAACAGTGCGTATTACATTCTATTTTCCTTTCCGCGAACCGTGGTCCGTGCCGACGTTATCGAGTTTATTCCGGCAAACACCACGAATCCCCCTTCACAGCCGCAGTTGACTGAGTAGTCAAAGGGTAAATTGAGAGGAATCATGCTTCCGGGTTGTGGGTGTGACGGAGAAAAACTTTAGTCGGAAGATCCGGCGAAACGTAGCGGTAGTGCCGTCGTCTTTGTCAAAACTCCAGGTTACATCTTTGCGTGTGCCTATCCGCTGCACGTCAAATGGGGTCAACACCCCATAGCGATCAGATGGCCTCGGCGCGTATTATATGGGTATTGGGATCAGAAGACTTTTTCCCAGAGGGGAAACTCGGGGACACATGGAATCAGAGGTGTCGTTGTCTGGTTTCGATGGCAGCTCGCGCAATAAACAAAAGGAATTAATTATGTTACAAAGTATCAAGCAGTTATACGGTGTCAAACTCGGTGCGACCGATGGTGAAATTGGCCACATCAAGGATTGCTATTTTGACGATCAAACCTGGGCGGTTCGGTATGTGGTCGCGGACACGGGTTCCTGGTTATTAGGGCGACAAGTGCTTCTCTCGCCCTATGCCTTCGGCAAGTTTTATCAGGCGGGGAAACTTCTGTTGGCGAACCTGACCCGGAAACAGATTGAGAATAGCCCTTCCATTGAGTCGCATAAACCGGTGTCGCGACAGTACGAAGAAGAATATTATCGGTATTACAGTTGGCCCTATTACTGGGAAGGTACCGGGCTGTGGGGCACAAGCGGATATCCGATGTTGGAGGTGGCACCTCCGCTAGCGGCCGCACCGGATGGCGAAACCAGCCCGCAACCCGAACGCGCCGATGCGCATTTACGCAGCACGCAAGCGGTGAACGGCTACCGCCTGGAAGCAACAGATGGGCCAGTCGGTCATGTGTGTGACTTTATGATGGACGACCAGAACTGGGCGATACGTCAACTCGTCATCAAAACCGGGCACCGACTTTCTGGAAAAGAGGTGCTGATCACGACCAAAAACGTGACCCGGATCAGCTATGAAGAATCCACCGTGTTTGTAAGTTCAACTGCGGCGGAGGTTGAGCAAAGTCCTGAACACCATTTAGTTCCAGTCGGTGTGACCAGTTGACGTCGTCGGAAAAAATCCACCACAAATACACATAAACAAATTCGCAGTACGCTGCAGATTCACCACGATCTCTCGTTCCACCAGGGGGGCATGATGAATGCGATGCAAGTCAAATACAGAATACGGCGGAATAGATATGAAACAAAAAGCCATTCTTGATGGGGCTCCCGGTGCCGTGGGGAACGTTACCGAAGTCCGGCGCGAAGAGGTACTGCTCGAGGCAGGGGCCCTACAGAGCGCCATCTTCAACAGCGCCAATTTTTCGAGTATTGCCACGGACGCCAAGGGTGTCATCCAGATCTTCAACGTCGGCGCGGAACGCATGCTTGGCTACGCCGCCGCTGACGTGATGAACCAGATCACCCCGGCCGACATTTCCGACACGCAGGAAGTGATCGCACGCGCCAAAGCCCTAAGTGTCGAACTGGGAACCTCGATTACGCCGGGCTTCGAGGCCTTGGTGTTCAAGGCCTCTCGCGGCATCGAGGACATCTACGAACTGACCTACATCCGCAAAGATGGCAGCCGCTTCCCGGCCGTGGTCTCGGTCACCGCGTTGCGCGACGCTCAAGGTGGAATCATCGGCTACCTGCTGATCGGCACCGACAACACCGCTCGCAAGCAGGCGGAAGCAGCGCTGCTCAAGGCTGGAGCCCTGCAGAGTGCAATTTTCAACAGCGCCAATTTCTCAAGTATCGCCACGGACGCCAAGGGTGTCATCCAGATTTTCAATGTCGGCGCGGAACGCATGCTTGGCTACGCGGCCGCTGACGTGATGAACAAGATCACCCCGGCCGACATTTCCGATCCGCAGGAAGTGATTGCGCGCGCCAAAGCGCTAAGCGTCGAACTGGGAACCCCGATTACGCCGGGCTTCGAGGCCTTGGTGTTCAAAGCTTCTCGCGGCATCGAGGACATCTACGAGCTGACCTACATCCGTAAAGATGGGAGCCGCTTCCCGGCCGTGGTCTCGGTTACCGCGCTGCGCGATGCTGAAAACGCGATCATTGGCTATCTCCTGATCGGCACCGACAACACTGCGCGCAAGCAGGCGGAAGCAGCGCTACTCAAGGCTGGAGCCCTGCAGAGCGCGATCTTCAACAGCGCCAATTTTTCGAGTATTGCCACGGACGCCAAGGGTGTCATCCAGATCTTCAACGTCGGCGCGGAACGCATGCTTGGCTACGCCGCCGCTGACGTGATGAACCAGATCACCCCGGCCGACATTTCCGACACGCAGGAAGTGATCGCACGCGCCAAAGCCCTAAGTGTCGAACTGGGAACCTCGATTACGCCGGGCTTCGAGGCCTTGGTGTTCAAGGCCTCTCGCGGCATCGAGGACATCTACGAACTGACCTACATCCGCAAAGATGGCAGCCGCTTCCCGGCCGTGGTCTCGGTCACCGCGTTGCGCGACGCTCAAGGTGGAATCATCGGCTACCTGCTGATCGGCACCGACAACACCGCTCGCAAGCAGGCGGAAGCAGCGCTGCTCAAGGCTGGAGCCCTGCAGAGTGCAATTTTCAACAGCGCCAATTTCTCAAGTATCGCCACGGACGCCAAGGGTGTCATCCAGATTTTCAATGTCGGCGCGGAACGCATGCTTGGCTACGCGGCCGCTGACGTGATGAACAAGATCACCCCGGCCGACATTTCCGATCCGCAGGAAGTGATTGCGCGCGCCAAAGCGCTAAGCGTCGAACTGGGAACCCCGATTACGCCGGGCTTCGAGGCCTTGGTGTTCAAAGCTTCTCGCGGCATCGAGGACATCTACGAGCTGACCTACATCCGTAAAGATGGGAGCCGCTTCCCGGCCGTGGTCTCGGTTACCGCGCTGCGCGATGCTGAAAACGCGATCATTGGCTATCTCCTGATCGGCACCGACAACACTGCGCGCAAGCAGATCGAGGCCGATCAAAAGCAGCTCGCTCAGCGCCTGCGCGACCATCAATTTTACACACGCTCCCTGTTTGAATCAAACATTGACGCATTAATGACCACTGATCCGTCCGGGATCATCACCGACGTCAATAAGCAGATGGAGGCACTCACCGGCTGCACCCGCGATGAACTGATCGGCGCGCCGTTCAAAAACTACTTCACTGATCCGGAGCGGGCGGAGACGAGCATCAAATTGGTTCTGAGTGACAAAAAGGTTACCGACTACGAACTCACCGCGCGTGCCCGGGATGGTAAGGAAACCGTGGTATCCTTCAACGCAACCACCTTCTACGATCGTGACCGGAGGCTGCAGGGTGTGTTCGCCGCTGCGCGCGATGTTACGGAGCGCAAACGCCTGGACCATGTGCTCCAGGAAAAGAACGTCGAACTGGAGAACTCCAAATTTACGGCGGAGAAAGCCAATCTTGCAAAATCGGATTTCCTTTCCAGCATGAGCCATGAACTGCGCAGCCCGCTCAATGCGATTCTCGGCTTCGCCCAACTGATGGAGTCGGCCTCCCCGTTGCCGACGGCTGCCCAGGCGGAAAACATTGCCCAAATTCTCAAAGCGGGCTGGCATTTGCTAAAGTTGATCAACGAAGTGCTCGATCTCGCGGTCGTCGAATCCGGAAAAGTGTCGCTTTCTACGGAGCCGGTGTCGTTGGGCGAGGTCATCTCCGAATGCCAGGCCATGATGGAGCCACAGGCGCAACAGCGTGGCATCTGCACGAACTTTCCCAGATTCGACACCCCCATCTTCGTCAAGGCCGATCGGACTCGCTTGAAGCAGATTCTCATCAACTTGCTTTCCAACGCGATCAAATATAACAAGGAGCAAGGAACCGTGGTCGTAAACTGCACGCTGAGCACCGCAGAACGCATTCGCATCAGCGTCGCAGACACTGGCGAGGGTTTGGCACCGGAAAAATTGGCACAACTATTCCAGCCGTTTAATCGCCTCGGCCAGGAAGCCAGCAGTGTGGCCGGCACTGGCATTGGTCTGGTGGTGTCAAAACGATTGGCGGAACTGATGGAGGGTGTTCTCGGCGTGGAAAGCAGCGTCGGGGTGGGCAGTGTTTTCTGGATCGAACTGCCATTGACTTCAGTACCAAAACTTGAGGTTGCAAGCGCTGATTTCATGATCGTTGACCAGGTGCCATCGCCAATCGGCACACGGCAGCGTTCCTTGCTCTATGTCGAGGATAATCCGGCAAACATGAAGCTGATCGAACAACTCATCGCGCGATATCCGAACATTCGGCTGCTAGCCGCGGCAAATGCAACGCTCGGCATCGAGATGGCACGTGCCTCTCAGCCGCAGGTAATCCTGATGGACATCAACCTGCCGGGCATAAGCGGGGTCGAAGCGCTCAAAATTCTGCGCAAAGACCCGCTGACGGCGCACATCCCTATCATTGCCCTCAGTGCCAATGCGATGCCCCGCGACATCGAAAGGGGGCTAAAGTTAGGCTTTTTCCGCTACCTCACCAAACCCATCAAGGTTAACGAGTTTATGGGGACGCTGAATGAGGCGATGGAGTTCTCGGAAAAACACCGAAAAACCCATAATGGAGGATCCCTGCCATGATCAGTTCATCCGACATCCTGCAAGCCAGTATTCTGATTGTTGATGATCAGGATGCCAATGTGGTACTGTTGGAGCGAATACTGCGAGGCGCTGGCTACGTTTCCATTGAGACAACCAGTGATCCTCACGCGGTCTGCATCCTGCATCGCAAGAACCGCTACGCGCTGATCCTGCTCGATCTGCAGATGCCCGGCATGGATGGCTTTCAAGTCATGGAGGGACTGACCGCCATCGAAGCCAACGGCTATCTGCCAGTGCTGGTGATCACTGCGCAGCCGGATCACAAACTGCGTGCGCTCAAAGCCGGGGCAAAGGATTTCATCAGTAAACCGTTTGATCTCGCAGAGGTATTGCTGCGCGTGCGCAACCTGATCGAAGTTCGCCTGTTGCATCGGGAAGCGGAGGCACGGACGGAACAGGCGGAGCGGCAGTTTATCCAAGCACAAAAGATGGAAGTGATTGGCCACCTGGCCGCCGGCGTGGCTCACGATTTTAACAACATCCTGATGGTCATCCTGGGGCAAAATGAGATGATCACCGCGATGCTGGGTGCGGACCATCCGCTACTTAAAAAAACCGAGCAAATCCGACATGCGGCAGAACGCGCTGTTGGGTTGACCCGGCAACTGCTCATCTTCAGCCGCAAAGAAACGGTGCAACCGGTGGTGCTCGAACTCAATCTGGTGTTGAAAGATTTGGCGGAGATGTTGCGTCGGCTGATTGGCGAAAATATCGAATTGGTAATTATTCCAGGAAAACAAATTCACCGCGTCAAAGCCGATTCTGGCCATGTGGGGCAGGTGCTCATGAACCTGGCTGTCAATGCTCGTGATGCCATGCCTAACGGTGGCAAGCTCACGATCGCCACCGAAAATGCGACGCTGGATGAAAACTACACACGTATGCATCCGGGTGCAATTCCCGGCGATTACGTGATACTTAGTGTCAGCGACACTGGAACCGGCATGACCGAAGAAGTCAAAGCACGCCTGTTTGAAGCATTTTTTACCACGAAACCCAAGGGCACAGGTACTGGTTTGGGCCTGGCGATCTGCCAGACCATCGTTCAACAATCCGGTGGCCACATCAGTGTTCATAGTGAATGGGGCAAAGGCACAACCTTCAAGGTATATTTTCCGCACGGCAAGCAGACGCGGGAGGTCGCAACCAGAGCGAGCCTGACCGGGCCGCCGCCACGCGGAATGGAAACCTTGCTGTTTGTGGAAGATGATCCGTTCGTGAGGCATCTGGCCTGTGAGGTGTTGGAAGCACAAGGCTATTCCGTGTTACGCGCTGGTAACGGCCAGGAAGGATTGCATATGGTTCACGGCCACAAGGGATCACCGATCCGTTTGGTGGTCACCGACGTCATCATGCCACTGATGGGCGGAAAAGTGATGGTGGAGTGGCTGAAAACAATTTATCCCGGTCTGAAAATCCTCTTCACATCGGGATACACCGATCATGCAATTGCGCAACTGGATACACAGGAGCCGGGAGTTGCATTTCTGCCGAAACCTTACACTCCAGCCGACCTCGCCCGCAAAGTGCGCGCGATGCTGGATAATTCTCAAGCGCCCATCACGTCGTCCACATAGCCAACTCACGTCGCCATGGAAATCTCCGACGAGATAACGACACCCAAACTCTAACCATGGGAAAAGCGTTCACGCATCAGAAACTGACGACCTTCACGCGCGTGGTGGAATTCATGGCGTTATACTTCGTCGGGGGATTGATCGGCAAAGAGACCACGTTTCTTTCTGGGAGCATGGCCTTGGTCTGGCCGCCGGCGGGCATTGCGCTTGCCGCCATCCTACTGTTCGGATACCGGTTTTGGCCAGGCGTGGTTTTTGGTGCGGTGCTTTTGTCGTTCATGAACGGGCTACCGCTGGGAGTTTTCACGCTCGGAACGGTCATTGGCAATACGATCGGGGCAATCGCTTGTGCTTACCTGCTTAAGAAGTTCATCACCTTCGACAATGCCATGGAGCGCACTCAGGATGTGGTCGGTTACGTTGCCTTGGCATGTTTCCTGGGTTCGACGGTCAATGCGGTGTTCAATGTGGTGAGCCTGGCGTACAGCGGTGCGGTGGCGTGGGACGATTTATTTGGAAACACCCTGGAGTGGTGGGTGCCGAATGTGCTGGGCAGTTTGGTTGTGGCGCCATTGATCATCACGTGGGCAACGCCATCCACCACGCGCTGGAATGCCCGGCTGATAACCGAAGCCATCTTCTGCGGTGCTGGGTTGGTGGGCGGCACGTTGATCTCTTTCAATTCCTGGTATGTGTACGGGATTCAAAATTACCCGATGGCCTATCTGCCTTTTCCTTTTCTTGTCTGGAGCGCATTGCGGTTTGGTCAGCGTGGCGCAACCACGGGAACCTTGCTCGTGGCGGTGCTCGCCATCTATTCCTTGCTCCATGGGACCGGACCATTCGTTACGAATTCCGTTAAGGACAGCTTGATGCTCATGGGCAGCTACATAGGCATTCTGGCAATCACCAACATGCTGCTAGCCGCCGCTGCCGCGGCCCGACGCACCGCGGAGCGGGCGGTTTCGGAAAGCGAAAAACGCTTTCGTGCCGTGGTGGAAAACCAGACTGATTTGATTTGCCGCTTTAATCCCGATGGATGCCTCACGTTTGTCAATGACGTATTCTGCCAGTCCCATGGTAAAAACAGTGCTGAATTACTCGGCACAAATTTTTTTCAAACTCTTTCCGATCCGCATGCTGCCTTGGCGTTAAACTACATCAATTCATTGCCAGCGGATGAATCGGCCGTATCGTTCGACCTCAGCTCGCAGGTGATGGCTGGTCAGGTAGTATGGCAGCAATACCGGGTTAGGCGGCTGTTTCAAGAGCAAGGCGACACGCGCGAGTATCAAGCAGTGATTCAAGACATCACCAAGCGCAAACAACTTGAAAGCCAGTTGTTACAATCTCAGAAATTGGAAACGGTCGGCAGACTCGCGGGCGGGGTGGCGCACGAATTCAACAGTATCATGACAGCCATCATCGGCCAGAGTGAATTGCTCCTCAAGGATCTTCCTGCGGGAAGTCTCTGGTGCAACAACGCAACCGAAATCCGCAAGGCCGCTGAGCGCGCGGCGATTTTGACACGGCAGCTTCTGGCGTACGGACGCAAACAAATGCTGCAGCCTGAAATTCTCGACCTGAATACCGTCCTCGCCGGCATGGAAAGCACCCTGCGCCACTTAATGGGCCGCGGCACGGAAGTGAGCCTGGCACCCGCCGTTGGGCTTAAAGCAGTAAAGGCGGACGCTGGGCAGATTGAACAGGTGATCATTAACTTGGCCATCAACGCTGCCGATGCCATGCCCAAGGGTGGCGCACTCACTCTTGAAACTGCCAACGTCACGCTGAATGAGGAATATGTCAGCCACATTCCAGAATTGAAGGCGGGAGAATATGTGATGCTCGCCATCACTGATACCGGCACCGGCATGAGCGAGGACGTCAAAGCGCGTGTCTTCGAACCCTTTTTTACGACTAAGGGCGTTGGTCAGGGAGCGGGATTGGGATTGCCCACCTGTTACGGCATCATCAAGCAAAGTGGCGGCCATATCAGCATTCATAGCGAGCTTGGGCGGGGTACGACAGTCAAAATTTATATACCGCCTGTGGAACTACAAACGTCGCGTTCCGGTCAGCGTCTTGCGGTGCCTGATTTAACGCGTGGGACGGAAACCATTCTGCTGGTCTTGGATGATCTTGCCTTGCGTGAAATGGCGGCGGCAATGTTAAGCAGGCTGGGTTACACGGTTTTCGTGGCTGCCAATGGCACGGAAGCCTTAAGCTTAGAACGACTGGCTGACCTCGAGCGCATAGATTTATTGTTCACCGAGGTCCAGATGCCGCAAATGAGTGGCAAAGAATTGACTGAACGTGTGCTGGCGTTGCATCCACAGACCCGGATTCTTTTCACTTCCGGTGACACCGAAAATGCCCGTATCCAGCCAGGCTCACATATTAAAGGCGCGGGATTTCTACAAAAACCGTTCACGCCCTCCGCGCTGGCCCTCAAATTGCGGGAAATGCTGGGTGAATCGGATATGCTGAAATCGGATCCTGTGGTTACAACCTCCGGTAGCCATGGAGACTCGTTGGGGTGAACACCCCATAGCGGCTTGATAGCTTCAACGCCTATTATAGCCATTGGGATCAGAAGCCCGTTTTCCAATTGGAAAACTCAGCGATAACGAAATTCAAGGGCATGGTGGTTTGGTCGTGGTGGCGGCTCACGCCGTGAACAAGTTAAGCGGTTTGATATGACAAAGAATTCTATTATTATGAACAAAAGCGAAGACTCGAAGGAACAATACCAAAAATCGGTCAGTGCATCACCGCAAACTGCGGTTATGGACTTGAAACCAAGCGAAACATATTTTGTGCCATCGTCAGATGAAGTGGCCCGCAGGGCATATTTCTGCTATGTGAACGATGGCGCGCAGCCCGGGCACGATGTGCAGCATTGGTTGGCGGCCGAGTCGGAACTGATCGCAGAGCGCAACCGCACCCGGATTCACGGTTTTCACAACCGGACGTAAATGACATTCACACGCAGCCTAAACAGAAAGAATTTAAGTATGAAAACATCCATCGCTAGCAAAACGGAAACCTCACCAACTCCCGCGTTCCGCACCGGCATCCAAAAGCAGGCTGAGAACCTCAAGGCAGCCATCCCGAAGTCGAAATCACCAAAGCGGGATAACAATTTCTCGCAATCCCGTGACACGCGGGAAGATCGGGGCGCGCGCCAGATGAAGACAACGCACAACGCTCAAACGTTGCCACACCCGCACTGAATTTTGTTGCATGAAAACCAATCCATTAAAAGAAGGCATATTGACTGAAAATGCCATCGGCATCGGTACCGTGACCCGAAAGATGGTTCGGGAGCGGGCGGTTGAACTGGCAGTCATCAACGGTCGTTCCACGTTGGACGTGTCGAAATCCGATTGGGAACAGGCCAAAATGGAATTAACGGGTGATCCTGATACGGACTCGAACGAGACCGTCATTGAGTCGTTGCCCGAATCCGAGCGTTGGGACCCAGTACATGGTTCGACTGGCCGCAAAGTGCCAGCGGCATCCAGCGACGATGAGGATGATGAAGGCCGGAGCGATAATGAACGGCTAATCGAAAAAGGCATCGCTGGAGCGGAACATGACCAAATGCTCCAAGCCAACCGAAAAGGCATTGCCGAGGCGTCGCAAGATGTGGCGTTACACCCACCCAAGCGAATCTCCAACCGCCCATGATTTTGTCTCCGGCTTGGAACCGACTAAAGCCACCAATGGTTCAGGAGGGGGAGGTATGGACGAATTGAAACCGAGCGACATGCCAAATTTAAAACCGATGATGGGTGTGCGGCTACTGGGCGGATTTCAAAAATTCGCCCGGACAGTTACGCATTCCAGCGGTCATCCCATGGCGTTTACCGTCGCGGTCGCCACGATTTTGATTTGGGCGATGACTGAACCGTTGTTTGGCGATGGCAACACTTGGCTGCTCGCCATCAACACGGTCGCCACCATCGTCACCTTTTTGATGATCTTCCTGATTCGCAACGCTCAAAATCGGGAGAGTGAAGCGGTGCAATTAAAACTTGATGAATTGATTCGGGCCACGAAGTCGGCGCAAAACTCACTGCTGGACATTGAGGAGTTGTCGGTGGAAGAGCTGGACCGAATCAAGGCACGATTCGAGCGGCTTGCCCGAAAGGCGCGCGCAGAGTCCAGTCCTGGCGAGACCGATATTATTCTCCGGGAAGAGCGCCAGACCGCACGCGAAAACATCTCGCTCAAGCTGGGTGGGCGGTCTGGTGAGGGGGCAACGCAACGGAGCACGGTCGGCGCAGATTCAAAGGACTAACCCACCCGTAGCGGCAACAAGGTGACCCAACTCAAACTTGTGCCTTACGATCAAGAACTTGAGTCCCACCGTATTCACGGTAGGGTTACACCCCATAGCGAAGCCGGGCCCGCTAATGCATTGTGGAGTATCGGTTCCAGGGTTGTTCGCGGCGAAACCGGAATTTTACAAATGCGGTCCGCCGTCCGCCAACCGGAATATTGACTAAATCAAAAAACACAAACATCTATTATGCTAAGCACGGCGAAAATGCTAAAGGATTATAAATTGAACAGCCTCGATGGGGAGATCGGGAAGGTTGAAGAATTCTATTTTGATGACCGGCACTGGACCATTCGTTATCTGGTGGCCGATACCGGGAACTGGCTTACGGGCAGGCAGGTGTTGATATCTCCGTATGCGCTGGGCACCGTGAATCGCGAAGCGCAACACATCGCCATTGATTTAACGCAAAAGCAGATTGAAGAGGGTCCCTGCTTGAACAGCGACAAGCCCGTCTCGCGCCAATTTGAGGAGGCCTACCATGGGCATTACCGGTGGCCGATGTATTGGGGCGGGCCGTACGTGTGGGGGGCGAATCCCCACCTTGTGCGTGACCGGAAAAAATGGCGGAAAACAACCCCGGATGAGAAACCATGGGATCCCTATTTGCGCAGCACTGACGATGTGAATGGTCATCTCATCGAAGCCACCGATGGGGAGATCGGCCACGTGGAGGATTTTATCATTGATGACGAAACGTGGGCGATTCGGTATCTAATCATCAATACCCGCAACTGGTGGCCGGGAAAAAAGGTATTACTTTCACCGCAATGGATTGAGCATGTTAGTTGGAGCCAGTCCAAAGTCTTTGTCAATCTTTGCCGAGCGACCATCAAGCAGTCACCGGAATTCGTGGCCGAGACGTTGCTGACTCGGGATTATGAGGTCGGATTGCATCACCATTACAACCGCCAAGGATACTGGATTGATGAACGACCTGGTATGGCCAAAACCGTTTCCACCTCGTGACTGCACCCTTGAGCGGCTGCCGCAGATTGGGGACAAGGCGATTGAACACAAGCATTACTCTGCCTCAATTGAGGGGCTATCGAGTGGGGTGAACACCCCATAGTCAAGGGGTAGTCCATGGCTTAGGGTGTCATCTGCGGTAAAACCAAAAACGCAACGATGAAAGAAAAACTATTATGGCCAAGCACAATGCAGTCGAGGCGATTTACCAATCCCACGCTGAAGCCGAAGCTGCGGTCAAGGAATTGCAGCGCTCTGGTTTTGACATGAAGAAACTGTCGATTGTCGGACGCGACCAGCACACGGAAGAACACGTGGTCGGCTTCTACAATGCTGGGGATCGTATGAAATACTGGGGAAAACTGGGAGCCTTCGGCGGCGGGATGTGGGGGATGATGTTCGGGTCCGCCACCTTTTTGATTCCAGGTCTCGGTCCGTTGCTGGTGACGGGGCCACTCGCCGGCTGGATCACCATGGACCGTCTGCCCGAGACCGGCGACCAGGGCTTCTACCTGAAGCAGCAGCTCAATAACAAGCTCATCGAGTACAAGCAATACATCGACAAAAACGGCAAAGACCTGCCAGAAGTTCGCAGCTGGAAATGGAGCAACTCCAAATGAACACGCAACACCTCATCGACACCGCGAGGGCGCTGGTCGCCGGTGACAAGGGCCTGCTGGCGATGGATGAAAGTACTCCAACCTGTAATAAACGATTTGCCAAATTGAGGATTCCTCAGACCGAGGAAGCCCGGTGCGCCTATCGGGAGATGATTGTCACCACGCCCGGTCTCGGTGAGAGTATCAGTGGTGCGATCCTGTGCGATGAGACGATCCGCCAGCGGAGGAAGGATGGCACTTCTTTCGTCAAAATCCTCGCTGATGCAGGAATCATTCCCGGCATCAAGGTTGATACCGGCGCGAAGGCCATGGCCGGTCATCCCGGAGAGAAAATTACCGAAGGTTTGGCCGGATTGCGCGAACGCCTGAATGAATACTCGCAACTGGGCGCGTGCTTCGCCAAGTGGCGTGCGGTGCTTGCCGTGAGCGATGAAAATCCCAGCCGGAGTTGCATCGAGGCCAACGCGCAGGCGTTGGCTCGCTACGCTGCGTTGTGTCAGGAAGCCGGGCTGGTGCCAATTGTCGAACCCGAGGTGCTCATGGACGGTGGACATTCGCTGGAACGTTGTCGCAAAGTAACCGAGGAAGTCCTGCGAAACGTGTTCATTCAGCTTAATTGCCAGCGCGTGCTGCTGGAAGGCATGATCCTCAAGCCCAACATGGTGCTCGCAGGCTTAACCTGCCCCCAGCAGGCAGCGCTGGACGTGGTGGCCGATGCCTCGGTGAGGTGCCTGCTGCGAACCGTCCCGGCTGCCGTTCCGGGGATAGCGTTTTTGTCAGGAGGGCAATCCGCTGAACTGGCCTCGGCCCGTTTGAACGCCATGAATGTTCGATTCAAGTCGCGACTGCCGTGGGCGTTGGCGTTTTCGTTTGCCCGCGCCATCCAACAGCCGGCTTTGGAGATTTGGCAAGGCGAGAAGGCCCACGAGGCAGCGGCGCAGCAAGTGCTGGCTCATCGAGCCAGATGCAATCGGGCAGCGCGCCGTGGTGAATACTCTGCCGCCATGGAGGGGACATACGTTGGGGTGAGTTCGTCAATCATTTCACCTATGGATTTGTCAGCGATGGCGACTTCATGAAGGGCGTAACGGCCGAAGCCGCTTCGTAGGCGGACCACCTAAAACTCGGCAAGCTCAGTTATCTTTACGATGAGAACCGTATCACACTCGCAGCCTCGACACAGCTCAGCTCCACTGAAGACCACGCCCAGCGTTTCGCGGCGTATGGCTGGCACCCACGTCCATCGCGGAGGGCAATGACTTGGAGGCCATCAGTCGCGCCATCAGCATAGCCCGCCAGGAAACTGGATACCCCTCGCTGATCCTGGCACACACCCACCTTGGTTAGCAGGCACCGTTTTCGTCGAACGATGCCCTCAAAAATCCATGGTAGGGTTACACCCCATAGGCACAAACCGGTTGATGAACTAATGTGTCTCCTTGATGGCAATTGAATTGCCGTCAAAAACACAAAAAAATCAAAATGAAAACTAATGCGGAATTACAACAAGACGTTCAGGATGCCATCAAATGGCAACCGTTATTGAACGCAGCAGAAATTGGTGTGACTGCCAAAGATGGTATCGTTTCACTCACAGGTGTTGTTGACAACTACTCCAAAAAATCAGAAGCGGAAGACGCCGCTAAGAACGTAGCAGGAGTCACTGCCGTGGTCGAGAAAATTGAGGTAAGGTTTCCGAACACGTGGAGTAAAACCAACACTGAAATCGCCACAGAAGTGTTGACTGCTTTGAAGACGCGTTGGGACGTTCCTAACGACAAAATCAAAGTCAAGGTCGAAGCAGGATGGATTACCCTGACGGGTGAATTGAATTGGAATTACCAAAAGGACGCTGCTGAAGACGCGATCAAGTATCTGATGGGCGTTAAAGGGGTAACGAACGACATCACCATCAAATCAGAAACAAATAACGCCGTTGAAAAAGCGGCGATTGAAAGTGCGTTAAAACGCAACTGGTCAATAAACGAGAAGGATATTCGTGTGCAGGTATCCGGTCATAACGCAACCCTGACTGGCAAGGTTGCTTCATGGTATCAAAAGGACGAGGCTGGAAATATTGCCTGGGGTGCCCCTGGTGTTTGGACCGTGAATAATGAATTGGTTGTTGCATGTGCGTAACTAAGACGCGAGAGGGCTTTCTTCACGCTACATTCGTCCCATTTTGAGACGGATGAATAGACCTTCTAGCAATTGGGATTAACCAATCGACCCGAATGGGTTTCATGTGAGCGCCTAAACCAATCGTTCCCTTGAAGCCCATTCAATCTGTCGTTTCTGTGGTGGGTCATCGTTCTGACGGGAAGATGAAGATGCTTAGCGCATTTCGATTCCACAGTTGATGGTGTTCTTGAGAGATGACCACCTTCTAAACCGCCCGACAGAAAGCCATGAGCTGGGGTGAACACCCCATAGCGTCCGCGAGATTGGCAGGTTACTTTCTTGGCCACGGATAATACAATTTGGATTGTCGAAGTGGAGGTTACGGTTAGCCGTCGAAACCTCTGGCCGTTTCAATCGGCAGCTTCATTTTTGATCGGCACAATTTTAGCGTTTTGCATATTAGTGGCATCAAAGGGATCACCAAAAGTGACTCTTGACGTTGAAAAAGACAACTATGATCGTTAAATAATGATGAAAAAGCCCGGCATTTTTCTTGGAGTCGTTGCGTTGATTGGCGTGTCTGTTTTGATCCTCATCGCTGTCGCGGGTGGAAGCTACAATCGCCTGGTTAAGCTTTCACAGGGGGTGGACACCCAATGGGCGCAGGTACAAAACGTGTATCAACGCCGCGCGGATTTGATTCCCAACCTCGTCGCTACCGTTTCCGGCGCAGCAAAGTTTGAAAAATCTACGCTGACGGAAATCACCCAGGCCCGAGCGTCCGTCGGTCAAGTGAAAATGGATTCCACTACCGCACCGACCGATCCGGGAAAACTAGCAGCTTTTGATCAAGCGCAGGGACAACTTTCTTCTGCCTTGTCGCGTTTGTTAGTGGTTGTCGAACGTTATCCTAATTTGAAGGCAACCGAGAATTTTCGAGAATTGCAGGCGCAACTTGAAGGCACAGAAAACCGCATCAGTGTTGAACGCCGGGACTTTAATGGCGCGGTTCAAAACTACAACACGGCCATCAAATCATTTCCTGCAGTTATTTATGCGTCAGCCTTGGGCTTCCAATATAAACCGTATTTTGCCTCCGCGCCCGGCGCTGAAATTGCGCCCAAGGTTCAATTCGACTTTGGCAATGTCGTAACTAACAAGCCCTGATTGATGAAACATTATTGGATCGCTCTGGTTGTGGTATGTTGCTTCCGCACTTTTGCGGTTGAAGGGATTCCGCCGTCACCGACTCAATATTTTAACGACTATGCCAAGGTTGTGTCGGCAGCCACCACGGCGCACCTGAACCAAATACTTGAAGAATTTGAGCGCCAAAGTTCGGATCAAATTGTGGTGGCAGTATTTCCAAAATTGCCGCCGGATTCCTCGCTTGAAGATTACACGCTCCGGGCATTTCGGTCGTGGGCGGTGGGTCAAAAAACAAAAAATAACGGGGCCGTACTTTTTGTCTTCGTACAGGATCACAAGCTATTTTTGCAGGTCGGCTACGGATTGGAAGGTGTTCTACCCGATGCGCTCTGCAAAAGGATTATTGACGACCAAATTTCTCCGCGCTTCAAGGTAGGTGATTTTGACAGTGGACTCACCGCTGGTGTTCAGGCAATCATCGCTGCGGCCAAAGGCGAATACAAAGGAACCGGTGCTACCGTGGCCGATAATCGAACCTCACACGGAACGGGAAGTTCCTTAATTGGCATTGGATTGATCGTGTTGATTATTGTTTTTGCTGTATTCAGCAGACGATCAGGAATGTTTTGGCCATGGTTATTACTTGCCAGCAGCGGTACAAGTTGTGGCAGGGGTGGGGTCGGGGGCAATTCCGGCGGCGGTGGATTCTCTGGTGGCGGTGGCAGCAGTGGCGGCGGTGGGGCGGGAGGTTCATGGTGACTATGCACCCGAAGGCATTCATAAACCAATTGCTGCACGCCACGCTGGTAAGCGCGATTCGCGACGTGGAGAAACAAACTTCCGGCCAAATCCGCGTTTTGATCAGTCATAAATCCGTGGCGGATCCGGTGGGCTTCGCACAAAAGGAGTTTTCGCGGCTCGGCATGGCCAGTTTGACGGAACGAAATGGCGTGCTGATTTTTGTGACTCCGCGCAGTCGCAAATTTGCGGTGATCGGTGGCGCTGCCGTTCACGCAAAATGCGGCGATGTTTTTTGGCAGGAACTGGCGCAAGCCATGACGGTCTATTTCCGAAAATCCGAGTTCACTGAAGGCATTGCTTACGGCGTCAGAAAAGCTGGTGAACTGCTGGCCAAACATTTTCCACGCCGCTAATGGTGCTGACTGAACAAGCTGAACGGTTTTGATGATTTAATCTTATGAAGCCAATCCTTTCCGGTCTCGTCTCGGTGACAGTGAATGAAAACCCATTTCGCTTATGAAAAAACACAAATTATCCAAAACTCAACAAGCGGTCATTGCACCGGAGACAACGTCAACTGGAGGCAGGGCTCCAGATGAAATTAATTTTACGCCTGCGCCGGACGAAGTGGCCAGAAGAGCTTACTTCGCCTATGAAAATCACGGTTCGCAACCTGGGCACGAGGTGCAGCATTGGCTGGCGGCCGAGTCGGAATTGATCGCGAAACGCAACCAGACGCGCGTCCACGGATTCCACAATAAAGCATAAATACTTTTCCAAACAACAACCATAAAACGAAAGCATAAACATTATGAAAACCATGCACAAAAACAACACGGAAGCGCCGAAAATGTACGAAACTGAAAATGACATTTCGCTCCAGCGTCGGACTCAATTGAATGCCCTAATGAACCAGCGATTGGCATCTGCCGTGGATTTGCAGATGCAGATGAAGCAGGCGCATTGGAACGTGAAAGGTCCTAGCTTTATCGGTCTGCACGAATTGTTCGATAAGGTGGCCGAAGCGGTCGAAGGCTACGTGGATCAGATCGCCGAGCGCATTGTTCAACTCGGTGGCGTGGCTGAAGGCACTGTGCGCATGGCGGCGGCGCGCACTCGGCTTTGCGAATATTCACCAGAGATTTCTGATGGCATGGCACATGTCGAAGGCGTGGCACGCGCACTTTCGACTTTTGGCCAAGAAGTTCGCAATACGATCAATGAAGCGGACGAACTTGATGACGCCGACACGGCGGATTTGTTCACAGAGATTTC
The DNA here is from genome assembly GCA_037139415.1 of Verrucomicrobiota bacterium. Lineage (NCBI taxonomy): Bacteria > Pseudomonadati > Verrucomicrobiota > Verrucomicrobiota bacterium. The sequence continues at coordinate 24,251 of JBAXGN010000015.1, forward strand.
CCGCGGCATTGACAAGTGGCTGTGGTTTGTCGAAGCCCACTCCCAAGCCACGAAATAGTGAATCTGAAAATACCCATTACCGGGTTCGCAGCAACCGAGCTGATGCCGATTTTCCCAAAAACGTTGTGCTAATTTCGGGCTTCACCCGAGTCCACCGCGCGTCCAAAGCCATCGGAAATACGTTTATGTCTTTACGTTTGTTTTCTACGCACACTTTGTCCCTGCCTTGTCTGGTATGGGCTCGGCGTCGCTAACAAGTATCAGCGTCATCACGGTGATTGTCGGTCTGTCGGCGCAAAAGGCCAACAGCGAGCATACCCACCTGCCGCTGGGCGCGGTGCCGATGGTCTATGTGCTGTAGACGCAGTGTTCTATGGTGGGGAGATACAGATGCAACGAAACGCTAACCTAACAATTCACCATGCTTCAAAGCGATAAAGGTAGTTACACGGACCAACAGAAGCGTCAGGCGGACTCACGCAGCGCGACTGGTCACGCCCTCCCAAGCAAGAGGAACGACCGAGGCATCCTCGCCGCAATTGCGCACCGCGCGATGATCGAGCGTGGCCTTGAGCCGGATTTTCCGCCAAAGGAACTGCAAGAGTTGGCGGCCATCCAAAGGCCAGCCGATGCGGCCGCCGGAATGCGCGACCTGCGTGATCGGCTCTGGGCATCCATTGACAATGACGACTCCTGCGACCTCGACCAGCTCACCGTCGCTGAGCCACTTGAGGCCGGGATCGTCAGGATTCTTGTAGCCATCGCAGATGTGGACGCACTGGTCCATCGGGAGTCGGCGATTGACGATCATGCGGCGCACAATACGACCTCCGTTTATACGCCCGCCGTCATCTTTCCAATGTTGCCGGTGGCGTTATCTGCCAATCTGACGTCTCTCAACGAGGGCCAGGATCGGATTGCCGTGGTGACCGATATGGTGTTCGCAGCCGATGGAGGGCTCGCCACGTCCGATCACTACCGGGCGCTGGTCCGCAACCATGCGAAACTCACTTACCATAGCGTTGGGGCATGGCTGGCTGGCGAAGGCGTGACACCGCCACAAATTTCAAGGGTTCCGGGACTCGACGCAAACCTTCGTCTTCAGGACAGCCTCGCCCAGCGTCTCGCTGCCCGGCGTCAAGTGCACGGTGCGCTAAGTCTGGAGACGATTGAACCAAATGCAATCTTCGATAGGGACACCATTTCAAAGCTTGAGCCAAATTGGAAGAACCGGGCGACGCAATTGATCGAAGACTTTATGATTGCAGCGAATGGAGCGACCGCGACCTACCTGGCTACGAAGAATTTTCCGTCCATACGAAGGGTTTTGCGACCTCCGGAACGCTGGGATCGCATCGTGATGCTCGCGGCTGAGTTGGGGGAGCAACTCCCTGACAAGCCGGATGCCGTGGCGCTTGAAGCCTTTCTCGCGCGGCGGCACCAGACCGCTCCGGAAAAGTTCACTGACCTGTCGCTAGCCGTGGTCAAGTTGATCGGTCGTGGAGAATACGCGCTGGACTTACCTGGTGACGAACCGCCCGGACATTTTGCGCTGGCAGTCCAGGACTATACCCACTCCACCGCACCGAACCGGCGCTTTCCCGATCTCATTACGCAACGCCTTCTGAAAGCAGCGGTAGCCGGGACACCTTTGCCTTACACAATCACTGAACTGGCTGAACTCGCGAAGCGTTGCACACAGCGGGAAGACGATGTCACGAAAGTTGAGCGTCGGATGCGAAAATCGGCAGCAGCGCTGCTTCTGTCTGGACGGATTGGCGAGACATTTGACGGCATCGTCACCGGAGCATCCGAGAAGGGCACTTGGGTGCGGCTCTTTCAGCCGCCCACCGAGGGCCGACTAGCGCGTGGGTTTCAAGGTTGCGACGTGGGTGATCGCGTCCGCGTCAAACTGGTTCACACCGACATTGAGCGCGGTTTCATCGACTTTGTGCGCGAGACTGATAGCGGGTCAGCAGTAGCTAAATTATGAACATCTTTGATCAAATCAGACATGGAGGATTTACCGATCCATCCACCTTTCACGGTGCTCTAATTTACGCCATTATTTTTGCGTTCTTTGCTTGGCTCGTCGGTCACACATTGCGCCTGGCCGTCCAAAGAGTGCTGTTGCATGACAAAAATGATCGCATTGACCGGATGGCTGTTAAATTCCTGGCAAAATTGATTCGATACTGCGTTTATGTTTTCGCGTTTGTTTTCTACGCACACTTTGTCCCTGCCTTGTCTGGTATAGGCTCGGCGTCGCTAACAAGCATCAGCGTCATCACGGTGGTTGTCGGTCTCGCGGCGCAGAATACTCTCGGCAACCTTGTCGCTGGAATCTCCCTTTTGCTATATCGGCCTTTCAAGTTAGGTGACCGGTTGCAGGTGCTGGCACCAACTGGCATCGAAACCGGCATGGTTGAAAGCCTTACTCTTGGTTACACTCTACTGAAAACGGATGACAATCGGCGGGTTGTAATTCCCAACAGCCTCATGGCCAGCCAGACAACCATCAACCTGACTACGAACGACCCCCGCGTGATTTGCTCAGTGCCGATCGGCATCAGCTATGACGCGGACATTGACAAAGCTCGCGGCATTCTGCTCGATCTGGCCGGCAAACATCCAAAAACCGAGAAGGTTTGCGGGTGCCCCCTGACGCAGTTGGGCATATCTGGCGTCGTCTTGACAGTTGAGGTGTGGTGTGCTGATGCTTTAATCGCCACAACGCTGAGATGCGATTTGCTTGAACAAGCAACGAAACGTTTTGCCTTGGAAGGCATCGGTATTCCACTTCCGCAGACGACGGTGATCTTGAGAGATGATCGAACTTTTAGCGCGAAGCAGGAAAAGGAACCCAGGATCCCTGGCAAAAATCCCCTAGGAAAAGCCGAATCATGAAAACCGCTATTGAAGCACTGCTTGAGAATGGAAAATCTTTGGAAAATGGTCAAATCGCTCACACCTCAGGAGGTGGCAAACAAGTCGGCAAACAACAATGGCTGATTGCAGCAGGAAGAACCTATGGCGCTTGCCCCCAATAAAACTAAGCTTGTGTGTACGATCGGACCGGCGTCCGCGTCGCCCGAGGTCCTGCGGCAAATGCTGCTAGCCGGGATGAATATCGCCCGGCTCAACTTCTCGCACGGTGAATTTGCCTGGCATCAGACCGTAATCGCCAATCTGCGCCTGGCCGCTCGCGCGACCGGCAAACGCGTAACGATCATGGCCGACCTTCCGGGCCCGAAGATACGGATTGGGCAACTGGTCAACGAACCGATCGAGTTAAAACGGGGCGATACCTTCACGTTGACTGCGGATGAAATCCTGGGAGACACACACCGTGTCTCCGTGAGTTTTCCGCGCCTGTCCGCTGTGGTAAATCCGGGGGATGGCCTTTTTCTCAATGACGGTAATATTCAACTGAAGGTGGTCAGAGTCGCAGGCAACGACGTTGAGTGCCGGTTAATGGTCGGAGGTGAGCTACGCTCGCGCAAGGGGCTGAATCTTCCCGGAATCAACCTGGGCATCAGTGCGTTTACCGAACACGATCATGCATGCCTGAAGTTCGCGCTGGAACAAGGTGTGGATGCGGTCAGCCAGTCCTTCGTCGAGACGGCTGCCGATGTTGAAGCTGTGCGGCGGGCGGCCGCAGAATTGGGACATCATCCGTTCATCATTGCCAAGATCGAAAGGGCGGGCGCCCTGGCTCACGTGAACGAGATTCTGAAAGCCGCCGACGGCATCATGATTGCGCGCGGCGATTTGGGGGTGGAAACCCCTATGGAGCGAATTGCCGTGGTCCAGAAGCAACTGATAAACCAGGCCAACTTGCTAGGGAAACCGGTGATCACGGCCACGCAAATGCTGGAGTCAATGGTGGATCATTACCGCCCTACCCGGGCGGAAGCCACCGATGTGGCTAATGCCATTCTTGACGGCACTGATTGTGTGATGCTTTCCGAAGAATCGGCGATGGGAAAATTCCCGGTCGAGGCAGTTAATATGCTGGCCAGGATCGCGACCGCGACCGAGCCGTATCGCACCGATGCTCGCGCGCAAGCGGGCCTCGCGGACTACGATCGCGCTGGCGACGTTCATCTCGTGGACCTCCTTTCGCGCAACCTCCAGCATATCGTGGCGCAACTCGCCCCGACGGCGGTCATGGTCCCCACGACTGCGGGATACGCTGCGCGGATGGTCGCCCGCTTCAAGCTGCCCGTGTGGATCGCGGCGGTCAGCCCGCACGAAGCAGCCTGTCATGGGCTGCAGTTCTCATACGGAGTAGCTCCGATTCACGCGCCGGAACTGCCTGGAGATTGGAGCGCATTTGCCAGGCGATGGGTGCGAGACGAAGGGTTGGTCGAGGGACTGGTGGTGCTGACTGAAGGTCCCTCCCGAGATAATCCTGAGGCCAACCCACGTCTGGAAATATTTAATCTGAACAGCAGGCAGCTCGCGCTGCCTCAGTCCACAATATACTCCGAGGAAAAACCATGAAAAAACCAGCAAACGCCTTAAACCGCAAAGCAACTATGAAGGCGCTCGTCTTCCATGGGCCTAACCGTCTGGCATTGGAGGATAGGCCCAAACCGACGATTATTGAGGCAACGGACGCGATCGTTCGGATCACGACGACCACCCTCTGCGGGACCGACCTGCACATTCTCAAGGGCGACGTGCCGAGCATCACCGACGGACGTATTCTCGGTCATGAAGGAGTGGGGATTATCGAAGAGGTGGGCATGAACGTATTGGGTTTTCACAAGGGGGATAAAGTACTCATCTCACTAATTACCTGCTGTGGCAGGTGCAGCTTTTGCAAGCAAGGGATGTTTTCCCATTGTGTCGCTGGCGGCTGGCGGCTGGGCAACAGTATTGACGGCACGCAGGCTGAATATGTCAGAATCCCGTTTGCCGACACCGGCTTGTACCTGCTGCCACCTGAGGTTGATGAGGAAGCAGCGGTCATGCTCAGTTGCGCTCTCCCTACCGGCTTGGAATGTGGAGTATTGAACGGACAGGTAAAGCCGGGGGACATCGTGGCCATCGTTGGCGCCGGGCCGGTGGGCCTCGCCACCCTGCTTGCGGCACAACTATATTCGCCCGCTGAGATTATCATGATTGATCTTGACCGCAACCGATTGGCGGCCGCCCGGTCGTTCGGCGCGACAAAAATTGTGAATAGCGCGGACGGGAAAGCAGTGGAGCGGGTCATGGCGTTGACGCAAGGCGCTGGTGTTGACGTGGCCATCGAGGTTGTCGGCCTTTCCGCGACCTTCGACATCTGCCAAGCGATTATCGCCCCTGGCGGGCACATTGCGAACGTGGGGGTCCACGGTAAACCGGTCGCACTCCACCTCGAAAAGCTGTGGGGTTCCAATATCACGATCACGACGCGTTTGGTAGATGCGGCAACCACGCCCATGCTGCTTAGGATGGTTCAGTTGGGACGGTTGGAGGCAAAGAAGCTCGTGAGCCATCGGTTTGAGCTATCGGAAATCATGAAGGCATACGACATCTTCGGAAACGCTGCAAAAGAACGGGCATTAAAGGTGGCAATAACAACCGGAGCCAGGGCACGGCAGTCTTGAAGGGAAACCCCTAAACAACAGAATACACATTTGTCCCGAATAATATGTTAATTTCACAGATCACCGTTGCTGAATACCTACTACACCGACTGAAAGAGATCGGTGTAGATCACCTCTTTGGCGTGCCGGGAGATTTTGTCCTGGGTTTCCTCAATCAGGTACTGAAGAGTGACGTAAAGTACGTTGGCACCTGTAATGAACTCAATGCGGCCTATGCCGCCGACGGCTATGCACGTATCCGGGGCATCGGTGCATTTGCCACGACTTATGGCGTCGGAGAACTGAGTGCCATTAATGGCGTGGCAGGAGCCTTTGCTGAACGAGTGCCGGTGGTGGTGATCACTGGATCGCCAGCGACGATTAATTTTCGTACCCGCCCGCTGTTGCATCATACCTTGGGCGATTATCAGATTCCTTTGAGGATCTATGAGAAAATTACGGTTGCCTCAACCCAACTCGTGTTTGCCGAAACGGCCCCGCAAGAGATTGACCGTGTCTTGGCAACGTGTCTCGCGCGTCAACAACCGGTGTACATCAGTCTCCCTGCGGATGTGGTGATGATGAAATGTAATCCGCCAGGAGCTTTCCATTTTACAACGCCCGCCCATGGTGATCCGGATGCGCTCGGAGAAGCGCTCAAGGAGGCGCTTGGAATGCTGGATAAAGCGCAGCAGCCGGTGGTGATCGGGGATGTGGAGTTGATCCGCTTTAAGCTGCAGAAGGAATTCGCCGGTTTGCTTGCCAAAACAGGTTTCCCGTATGTCACCATGATGTTGGGCAAGACGGTCCTTTCCGAGCATCACCCGCAATTCATTGGCCTCTTTGAGGGAGATCGGAGTCGCGACTACGTACGGACTCGGGTCGAGTCCGCTGATTGCATTCTTCAATTGGGGGCTTTGATGACTGATTTTAACACGGGCGGCTTTACCACGAATCTCGACGACTCCAGGACGATCAGTGCCAACATCCGAACGGTAAAAATCAAACACCACTACTTTGAAAACGTGTACCTTCCTGATTTCCTCCTGGGGTTGACCGCAAAGCTTTCCCAGCGAAATTCCGCCACGCTGGAGATCCAATCTGCTGCGGATGGCTGCGTACATCGGCATACCGAGGCGTACCAACCGGAGGCGGCGAAAGCGCTTACGATCAAGCGGTTTTTTGATCGCATGAGTCACTTTATAGGAAACGATTCCATCGTGGTTGCAGAAACCGGCGTAGCTCTCTTCAGCGCGGCGGAGATGCTCATGCCGGAGGGCGCGACGTTCATCGGGCAGACGTTTTACGGGTCGATCGGATATACGGTCGGGGCAACCCTGGGTGCGGCCATGGCCGCGCCGGCCCGACAGACCATTCTATTTATCGGCGATGGTTCTTTTCAGGTGACTTGTCAAGACCTCTCGACCATGATTCGCAATCAGCTCAAGCCGGTCATCTTCCTTATCAATAATGATGGCTATACGATTGAGCGGGTGATTACGGATCGCCCCTACAACGACATCCAACCCTGGCACTATCACAAGCTGGTGGACGTGTTCGGCGGCGGGCTGGGGCTGGATGTCCGCACGGAAGGGGAACTGGAAGACGCATTGGGCAAAGCTGCCACAGCGGATGGTCTCGTATTCATCGAAATTCACACCGGGCGGATGGATTGTCCGGAGTCCCTTCGCAGTGCCGGGCGGGCGATGGCAAAAACCAATCAGCTCGACTGAGGCGGAGCTAGGCTCCGATGCGGCAATCGGCGGCGGCAGGGAGAAGGTAAAGCGAATACCTGCGGTAGGGTTACACCCCATAGCGAAGGACTTACCAATGTCGTAGAGTAACTAAAGCGAAAATAAAAAAGCGCGAAATTGAAAGAAAATACATGATGACCCAGCACGCAGAGGTCGAGACGAATAGCAAGAGCTACACAAAAGCTACCGACAAGAAACTACTGGGTTGCCAAGTTCAGGCGGCACGCCAACAAGTGAAGGACCAATTTGCGCGTTAAACGCGCAGCGACGGAAAATCTAAAACAAACAACAGAATAACAAGAAACATTATGGAAAAAACAAACAACAACACGGGTTCTTCCCTGAAGGTATTGGCATTAATCCTCTGCATCAGCGCGATGCCGCTGGTTTGCGCAACGGGCTGTTTCACCAGCAGCCGTTACCAGCAAAGCACGGGCGAATACACGGACGACAGTGGGCTTTCAGCCAGTGTCAAGAAAGCTTTGAACGATGACCAGGTGTACAAGTACGACGGCGTTAACGTGGTTACGTTTAAAGGTGTGGTGCAATTAAGCGGTTTTGTGGTCTCGAGGGACCAGATGAACCGGGCTGGTGAACTCGCTAAAAAAGTCGGTGGCGTAAATGAACTCCAAAACAATATCACCGTAAAAGAATAGGCGCATTACACTAGTAGCAATGCAAAAAACCAAAACAAAACCTAAAAATAAATATAATATGAAACAAAAAACCATACTCATTACCTTTCTGGCCGCCGCTGCGTTCGTGGTGGGTTGCAATAAAGAAGAAACCACCGCGCAACAACTCGACAAAGTGAAAAAGGAAACCAAAGAAGCCGCGCAGGACATGCAGGATTACAAATTCGCACAAAAGGCGGCCTTCGTGGAAAAAATGCAGGGCCAGATGAACGAGATCAACAAAGATTTGGACCAACTTATGGTCCGCGTCGAAAAGTCCAGTGACGCGGCCAAAGCCGAAGCCAAACCCAAACTTCAAGCCTTGCGCAACCAGGCGGCGAAGTTGAACCAGCAGCTTGAAGAGGCCAAGAACGCCACGGAGTCCACCTGGGACGACGTCAAAAACGGTTTCAAGAAGGGCTATAGTGAGTTTAAGGACGGGGTGCAGACGGCGCGCCAATGGGTGAGCGATAAAATCGCTCCGTAAACGCGAAGTAAACAACAGAAACAAACCAGACAAAATACATTATGAAAACAACAACAGATAAATCAAATCGTTCCTTAAAGGTAGTGGCGTTAATCCTCTGCGTCAGCGCGTTGCCGCTGGTCTGCGGTGTGACCGGTTGTACGACGGGTAGTCGCTACCAGCAAAGCACCGGGGAATATATTGATGACCATGGGCTTTCTTCCAGTGTCAAAAAAGCCCTCGGCGACGATCATCAGTACAAATACAACGATGTCAACGTTGTCACGTTTAAAGGTGTCGTCCAGTTAAACGGCTTTGCCAACAACAAGGAACAGAAGAGCCGGGCCGGAGACATAGCCAAGAAAGTCGCGGGCGTGACCGAAGTGCAAAACAACATCACTGTTAAAGAGTGATCCAGCGTGTCTGCAGAACTTGATGAATCAGGCGCGATAGCGGGGAGATGAACCATCGTGCGTTAACGCCAAATGCCGAGCAGCAACATAACAATTATGGAAATTCCAATTGTACGACAAGGACATCCCATGACGGGATTGGCGTTGATGCTCTGTGTCGTGACCGGCTGCTTTAGCGATACTCGATACAAACAAGGCACGGGAGATAAGCCCAGTCAGGTGACCAGTATCAATAGTGGTCCGCTCATTGGTAGCCAAGGATTGGTTACTCGGATTGACACTCGTACTGTGCAATCCAAAGTGTTTGAGACTTCCGATTTGCCACAGGCGCTGGTTCTCTCGGTGCATGGAAAGTGCGAATTCTCCACCAACCACACTTCATTCGCCGTATTGAAAGCCGGTCAGGTCTTTTTGGAAGGGGCCGTCATCCGGACGGGCGAAGGAGCGCGCGCTGATCTATTTTTCAGGCGCATCGGAACCACCGTCCGTCTGCAAGCGGATACCGAAATCGGACTGGCGAAAATGACTCGAATTATGAACGGCAGCACCCCGGTGTTCGAGACTTTGTTGGACGTCCGCGCCGGCAGAATCTTCACCGTGGTGCGCTCGCTTGTCGCTGGCAGCACCTTGGAAATCAAGAACGCGGCCGGTCGGGCCGTGGTCGAGGGCGGCGGCGGCAAAGGCAGGTACATTATTACGGCCGACGGCACGCATGTGACGGATAAAAATTCGGCTGTACCGCTCAAGGTCATTGGGGAAACGGGCGTGACCATAATTACACCTGGACAGCGATTCAGTGCGAAGGACGGCAAAGTGTTTTCGCTTAACCCTTCGGACGCCGTGCAGGAACTGATCCACTTTGACGAACTCGACGCTTTAACGGAGCAATTAATGCCGCCCGAAAAGTGACGAATAAGTAGTAACCAAACAACAAACAAAAACAGTATGAACCAAACAAAAACAAATACGGGCCACTCCTTTAAGGTGTGTGCGTTAATCCTTTGCGTCGGTGCGTTGCCGCTGGTCTGCGGTTTGACCGGTTGTTTCACCGGCACACGCGACAAGCAAAGCACGGGCGAATACATTGATGACCACACGCTATCGTCCCATGTCAAGAAGGCGCTGGGCGAGGACCAGCTCTACAAGTACGGCGACGTTAATGTGGTCACGTTCAAGGGTGTGGTGCAGCTAAACGGCTTTGTCAGCACGAAGGACCAGTTGAACCGCGCGGGCGAACTTGCCAAGAAAGCCGAAGGTGTGAAAGAGGTGCAAAACAACATTACGGTCAAAGAGTGAACAATAAGTTTGGGCACCATCCATGGGGAATGGCATGTCAAGGGATCCCGTGACGTCCAACTGATTGGACGACACGGATCTCGGCGTAGTTAAAAATTCCGTAAATAGAAAGAAATATTATGTTGTGGACCATTGCCGTAATCCTCTTGGTACTGTGGTTACTGGGGCTGGTGAGCAGTTACACGATGGGCGGGTTTATCCATATTTTGTTGGTGATTGCCATTGTCGTAGTGCTCGTTAGGGTAATTCAGGGGCGCCGGTTATAGTAACGGGCGGGAATTAAGAACGCGGACCAACCATGATTCCCAATCATAAACAGTTTATCGAAGCCATCGGTGAGATGAAGAAGGTAAGTGTGCGCTTCTATTCCAAAGCCGACAGCGGCGTGCTGGACCGAGTCTGTGCGCCGATGGATTATGGCCCGGGCGGCGAAACTCAAGACGGATTGAATCGGTACTGGTTTTGGGATTACTCCAGCAATATCGGCACTCATACTCTGGGCTTGGTGCCGCAGCAGATTGTGGACTTGCAGGTGCTGGGTGAGGTGTTTAACCCAGCCGAATTCGGCGTCAGGTCTTCGCCATGGTTTATTCCGCGGCTTTGGGGAACGCCGAGCCCTGCTCCAGCAATGAACCGATCAAAGGCACAGACATGAAAACAATCCATACCCTCGCCATCGCGGTCAGCTTTGCACTCGGAGTTGGCGCACTGCCGATCCAAGCCGAGGACACCGTGGCTGTGAATGAAGTCCTTCGGCTTAAAAATGCAGGCGTCTCTGAGGAAACCATCGTCATCTTCGTTCGGAGCCAGAGTAAAAACTATGACCTAACCGCCGAGCGGGTAATCGTTCTGCGCGAGCAGGGTGTATCGTCTGCCGTGATCCACGCCATGCTGGAGAGCGGAAAAAATACCGGCGCGCCGCCGCCTGCTCCTGAATCGCCAACGCAGCCGACGGTCTCGCCGACCGCCTCGGACCAGGATGTGGCGTACTTCCATCAGGAACTCAGCCCGTATGGGCGGTGGATTCTTAGCGAGGAGAATCAGTGGTACTGGCAGCCCACGGTGGCGGTAGATAACCCGAATTGGCGCCCATATTGGGACCAAGGGAGCTGGGTCTATACCGATCATGGCTGGTATTGGTCTTCCGATTACCCGTGGGGCTGGGCTGCGTTCCATTACGGGCGTTGGAACCTGCACCCGCATCACGGTTGGATCTGGTATCCAGACCGGGAATGGGCACCGGCTTGGGTTACTTGGAGGATGGGAAGCGATTATTGCGGTTGGGCTCCGCTTCCGCAATACAGTCACTATGATTATGCCGGTGGGGGCCTGAGTTATCACGGTAGCCACGTCGAGGCGAGTTTCGGCTTTGGCTTGGATTGGAACCAATTCAACTTCTCCTATCTGCGCGATATGGGTGAGCGTCCGCGTGCGCGTTTCCGCAAGGAAGCCGACGCTCGCAAAATGTACAACCAGACAACCGTCATCAACAACTACAGTGTCAGTAAAACCATTGTTCACAACGAGACGCATCCCCGCCTGGTCAACCAAGGCATTAGTCTTGACCGGGTCACCATCGCAAAAGGTAAGCCGGTTGACACGGTTAGGATACAAGATCGGCGGATGCCCTCTCCCAGCCGGGTGCCCGAGCGCGTGGATACCCGGGCCAAAACGCTGGATGTCTATCGTCCGCGACTCACTGAACCCAAAAACCCGTTGCGTATTCCACCGGTTGCTGTTCCCCCGTCCAGGCCTAGCGTGCCACCTGCCCAAGCTGAACATGGAAAGGTGCTACCACCAAAAACACACTCTGCGCCCGAAGTGCCGGCAACGAGCCAGCGGATTGTCACCCCGCCCCCACGCCTTCCTCAAGAATCCCGGCCCAGCGCGCCGCCTCCGAAAACTGAACCCAGAAAGACACCGCCGGCGGCACCGCAAGCCCCGCCCACCAAACCAGCAGGCCCCCCACGGAGCCTCCCGGGAAAGCCACAGGAGGACGCCAAGTGAGAGACCGGGGCCGAGGGTGACCAAGAGCGTCGCCGCCCGACGAGATTAACAGAATAGCCAAAACTTATGCCTCCTGAATTCAATGATCTGCCGCCGACTGAATCGAAGCCCACTGCCTTCAACGCTGATGTCGCTGCCGCAGAGTTAATCTCGCTCCACAAGGAACTCGTCGAACAGAAAGAACAAAATTTGCACTTAGCCGCCGATTTTGAGAATTTCAAACGGCGTACCCGCCAGGAAGCCGAGGCTCGGGCGGCGGCGCAAAAGGACTCGTTCATTCATGAGTTGTTGCCCGTAATTGACAACCTCGAACGTGCCTTGGACTCGGACGCTGCCTCTGGCTCCCCGCAGCTTCACCAAGGTGTGGAACTGACGTTGCAGCAATTGCGCCAGTTGCTGCGCCAGCACGGCATCGAAACCCAAGAGAGTATCGGTCAGCCGTTTGACCCGCACCAGCATGAAGCCGTTTCCCTTCACCACGACCCGTCCCAACCAGACCATGCCATCCTCGAGGTGTTTCAGCGCGGTTACCGGCGGGGTGAAAAGGTGTTTCGACCGGCCAAAGTGGTGGTTAATGATCTAAGAAAATTCAACCAAACCCATCATGCCCGTTGAATTTAAAGACTATTACCAGGTCCTCGGTGTCCCGCCCAAGGCGACGGACGAAGACATCAAGAAGGCCTTCCGCACGCTCGCGCGCAAGTATCATCCCGATGTCGCCAAGGACAAAAAAACAGCGGAGGAAAAATTCAAGGAACTCAACGAGGCCAATGAGGTTTTAAGCGATCCGGAGAGTCGCAGGAAGTACGACCAGTTAGGTGCCGATTGGAAAACGGGAGCGCAATCGCGTCCAACGCCGGGCCGTGCAGGGGGCCAATCCACTGGACGGGAGGCGGGGGGCGAAGAATACGAATTCCAGTTTGAGGGTACGGGTTTCAGTGATTTCTTCGAACAGTTTTTTGGCGGACGCGCCAACCGATCGCGTGGCACTTCATCGTTTGACCCTCGCGGTGCCGCGGGTTGGACTGAAGCGCCAGAGGGGCAATCCGCCGCTGCCCTGCGCGGTCAGGATATCCAGGGCGATATTCTTATCACGCTCGATGAAGTGCTCAAGGGAGCCATGCGCGCCATCTCGGTGCGGCGAACCAACGCCCGCACGGGACAGGAGGAGACGGAAACCCACCAGGTGCGAATTCCGGCCGGCGTGCAGGCTGGCCAGACGATTCGGGTTCCAGGAAAAGGTGGCGAAGGGTTGGGTGGCGGTAGCGCCGGCGATATCTATCTGCGGGTCCGCTATGCCCAGCACCCGGATTGGCAGGCACGCGGAACGGATCTGGTGGGCCATCTGGAGTTAGCGCCGTGGGAAGCGGTGTTGGGGGCGACGGTTCCAGTGCGAACGTTGGAAGGCTCTGTTTCAGTGAAAATTCCCGCTGGCACTCAGCCGGGGCAGCAATTGCGGATCCGCAGCAAAGGGATGCCTGCTGGCGCGGGTAAGCGCGGCGATCTTTACGTCGGCATCTCAATTCAGGTCCCGTCCCGCATCAGCAAGGAGGAAGAGCGCTTATGGAAACAGTTGGCGGCCCAATCCACCTTTGATCCGCGAAAGACCTCCTGAATTTGCCATTAGAAAATGAAAAGACGATTGATTAGGGGGATTTTTCTTTTGATTATTGGATTCCCTCTCCAATCCCGGTCGGCAACCACAAACGATTTCAGCACCTCAACCAACGGCTGGTTGACGGATCGCTTTGCCTCGCACACGTTTACCTATGCGCCGGTTTTTCAGGTGCGTACCCATGTGCTTCAGATCGGCATGGACCCGGCGGAAAGTTCGACTAATCGTCCCGCGCCTTATCAGGCTGATTTCTTCGATGTGCAAGGGTTTGCAATCCAGGCGTTGATAAGCAGTAATACTCACTGGGCTGTTTATGGCTCTTTGTGGGTTCCAGCGGAAGTTGCCGATGGCTCGGCGGCTCCGTTCGGTTCTGATCTGTGGGCGAGAACCGGGCCACTGCTCGACCAAACCTCCGCTGATTATTTCATGATTGGGCTTTTCGCTGGGGATACCAATAATCCCACGAATCCGAACCCGGTTAATCCCACGGTGTCCTGGCGAGTTTGGAGTGATGACATCGTTGGTGCATGGACATACCTGCCAGTTCCTGTGAATGTTGGCTGGAACGATGTTCGCATTTCTTTTAACAATTTTGTCGTGGCTTACTACTTGAATAGCCAGCTTGTCCATACCCAGACCAGCGCAAATATGGCTCATCCGGACCATACGACGCAACTGTCCACAGTCTTCCTGCAGGCATATAACTTTGGAAATGTGTACACCGCGTCGTGGAGCAATGTGGGAGACACCGATGCCTCGGTGGAGGTTTTACCGCTGCCGCTGTGGTTGCACATCGTGCTTGGCGGGCAGCCTGAAAAAACCGTGGTCTTATCTTGGTCCACCAACAGCGCGGGCTTCGTACTGGAGCAGAACGGTGACTTGGTCATCTCCAATGCCTGGGCAAACGTCTTGGAAGACCGCGTCACGAACAATGGCCAAATTTATGTAACGGTCCCAGTGACTCTGAGCAGCTCGTTTTATCGGTTGCGCAAGCCATAGGAAACAGTACCGATTAGCGACGCGCGCTCAAGGTTGCTGAGAACGGACAAACCCGTTATCTCGCGATGTGGTAGGGCAAGCCGGGAACACGTGACCGTGTCAAACCGAATCATCATCCGAGGTAGGGTAATACCCCATAGCAAATCACGCCCCGTGGGCGTACCGTGAGCAGCAGTTAAATTATAAAGACAAAAATGAACCCTATGAACAAAGAAACACAAGCAATCAGTAATGACTTGGGCCAATTGGCCGACGACGCACGCGCCTTAATGACCGCTACGGCGGATGTCGCCGGAGAAAAAGTCGGGGAAGCCCGCAAACGCCTGGCCGCCGCACTGGAACGTGGCAAGGAAATGTATGGCTGCGTTCGCGAAAAGGCGGTGGCCGGTGCAAAAGTGGCCGACGAGGCCGTGCATGAGCATCCCTATCCAGCCATCGCCATCGCGTTTGGGGTTGGTGCGCTCGCCGGTTATCTAATCGCTCGCCGGGGCAACCGTGACTGATCCCGCCATGGAACCAACCACCTTCAGCCTTGGACAACTCGGTGCGACCTCAAAACAGTTCGCCCGGAGGTTGTTGACGATCGGGGAAAACCGCCTCGAATTGTTGATGGTGGAAGTGCAGGAGGAGCGCGAACGCCTCCTGCACGCCTTCCTGTTGGCCCTTGGCGTAGCGGTGTTTGGTCTGCTCGCGAGCGGGGCGCTTAGCGGCGTCATCGTGGTTTTGTTGTGGGACCTGTCGCGGGTTGCGGCGTTGCTGGTGCTGACCGGCCTCTATGGGGCAGCGGCGGTTTGCCTTTACCGACGGCTTGCCAAACTGTTGCGTGACTGGCAGATGCTTTCCGCCACGCTCGATCAACTCCGAAAGGACCGTGTATGTTTGGAAACCACCCTCGCTTGAACCCGCTGGCACCGCGGAAGCAACTGTTGCTCGCAGAGAGCGAACTTAACCGCGCCCAACTGGTCATTGATATGGCGGAGGTGACGATCAGCGTGCGCACACTCATCGCCCGCGCCAAAGGCATCGGCGTATTTACCTCCGTGACGGCGGCGTTGGTGGCCGGGGTGACGGCATTTCAGGGCGACAAGCCTGTGGAAGCTGAGGCGAAACCGTCCTGGATAAAAACCGCGATTAAAGGTGCGGGACTGATCTCTACTCTCTGGCTGGCGTTTCGCAGGAGGCCAAGATGAAAGTAAAGAGTATAACCATCAACTCACTGAAGGCCGGCAACCCATGTCGCCAAAATGAACCAACGCGAAATCAATCCAACTGCGGTTCCCGCCACGAACGACTGGGATTTACGCAGCCATATCCAGACGCTCGTGCTGATGGTGGTAACCGCTGGCGGAATCTATCTCTGCTACCGGCTGGCACTGCCGTTTTTGTCAGCGCTCGCTTGGGCTCTGGCGTTGGCAGTCTTGTTCAGTCCATTACAACGGTGGCTTGAGTTAAAACTCAAGCGACCCAATCTGGCCGCGGCAGTCTCCGTTTTGGTGGTCGGCCTGATTGTGGTCATCCCAGCGACCTTCGTGGGACAACGGCTCGTCCAAGAGGCAGCGAAAGGCGCGGAACTCATTAAGGCGAAGGCCGAGTCCGGCGAGTGGCGAATACCCCTCAAAGCCCAGCCGCGCCTGGCCTCTCTTGCCGACCGAATCGAACGGCAAATTGACCTGCCGGGGACGGTTAAGACGGTTGCTGCATGGCTTACCGGCGCCGCTGGGGCGATCGTCAAGGGTTCCGTGGTTCAGGTGATTGGTTTTTGCATGACGTTCTACCTGCTTTTCTTTTTCCTCCGTGATCGTTGTTCAGCGCTCCAGTCACTTCAATCTCTGTCGCCACTCTCGGAAATCGAAATGGACCGGCTGTTTGGGCGGGTTAATGACACCATTTACGCCACAATCTACGGAACTCTGGCCGTGTCCGCCGTGCAGGGCCTATTGGGCGGATTGATGTTCTGGTGGTTGGGGTTGCCGGCGCCGTTGCTCTGGGGAATGGTGATGGCGTTGCTGGCGGTGGTACCGGTTTTGGGAGCCTTTGTCGTTTGGATACCGGCAGCCCTGTTTCTGGCGTTGGAAGGCAGTTGGGGACAAGCCCTGATGCTCACCTTGTGGGGCATGATTGTTGTCGGTGGCATTGATAATCTGCTTCGTCCCATTTTGGTGGGAAATCGGTTGAAACTCCACACCATCCCTGTCTTTATGTCGTTGGTCGGAGGCTTGATTCTGTTTGGCCCGTCTGGGCTCATTCTGGGCCCCGTGATCCTCACGGTTACCACGGTTCTATTGGAAATCTGGCGCAGTCGAACCGCGACTGACGCCGTGGTCTGTGCAAAGCCTGTGGAGCTGTAAACTGCGAAAACATCATTTGCCCCGGTGTTCCTCCGCGCTCTCTGTTTTCAACCCGAGCCCTACCTGCGCGTCAAGGATGGTTTTATGAAATTCACCGGGTAGGGTTATACCCCATAGCTTCAGGCCGGCTGATCGTGTACTGTCTGCAATCAGTGATGGTGAACACTTTGCCATCCATAACGAAAACAAACCAAACTATCATGAACACACTCGAAATTAAGGGCGACTGGAACATCACCAAGGGTAAGCTCAAACAGAAGTGGGCCAAGCTCACGGATGACGATCTCCAATACATCGAAGGCAAGCACGATGAACTATTGGGCCGCATTCAGAAGCGCACTGGTGAAACCCGTGAAACGATCGAAAAGGTCATCAAAGAATCCTGCTCATCCTGCTGCTGTAAATGAGCATGGAACGGATAAACGAATATCGAAAGAACCAAACATGAAAGACCACGTCTATAAACTCATCGAACTCACCGGCACCTCAACCACTTCCATTGAGGACGCGGTTGAGAAGGCCATTAAACGTGCGCACAGCACCATCAAGAACCTGGCCTGGTTTCAGGTGGTCGAAACGCGCGGCAATATCACCAAGGGAAAAGTGGATCACTGGCAGGTGACCATCAAAGTCGGTTTCACCGTGGAAGACTGAGCGCGCCAGCCGTTGGGTGCGGGTACACAACCGAGCGCAGCCGGATGCAAAAACCGGCTGTCAGCTTAACATTTACTTGTATGCCTCAAGGCGATAAATCCAGCTATACTGACAAGCAAAAGCGTCAAGCGGAGCACATTGAAGCCGGTTACGAGAAAAAGGGGGTCAGCACGAAAATCGCAGAAGCACGGGCTTGGGCCACCGTAAACAAACTCAGCGGCGGTGGAAAAAAAGCGGTTCTGGCAGGAAGCGATCCTGATTCTATTCTCCTGCGCCTCCGGTGATCAAAGGAAAAAAGGAAAATATGAACCTCAAAATTGAACCATTGCTCACACTGTTCGCGAGAATTCTGCTGAGTCTGATCTTTATCCTCAGCGGATTCGGAAAAATCGGCGACTGGTCGGGCACCACCAAGTATATGGCTTCGAAAGGGATGGTCGCCATCCCGTTCTTTCTCGCGATGGCCATTCTTTGCGAACTTGGAGGGGGCTTGTCAGTTCTGTTTGGGTACAAAGCTCGCTTTGGCGCCTTGGTGCTGATTTGCTTTCTGGTTCCCGTCTCGCTTATATTTCACAACTTTTGGTCATTTTCCGGCATGGAGCAGCGCATGCAGATGATTCACTTCCTGAAAAACCTTGCGATTATGGGTGGACTGCTATTGGTCGCGCGCCGGGGCACGGGTATGCCGAGTACATGAGCACACTAGAAATTATGGGGGCATACTGTTGCAAAAAACACAACCTGTCGTGTGAACGGACTAGGGGAAAATGGAATCGGTAAATATCAACTCGGCTGCCCAATCCGCTTTGGAAGCCCATGTTAAACCTGCAACTCTTTTGAAGCGACGCAGTCTCTGGTTGATTGTTGCACTTATCGTCGTCGGTGCCGGCGCGTTTGGATATCACTGGGCGTTTGGCAAAGCCAAGATCCTCTATGTCACCGCTACGGTTGAGCGTGGTGATGTCGAAAGCACAGTCGTAGCGGCCGGTATCGCCAAATTCATTGCCTGAGCTGCCGTGGTTACTGACCATCAATCGGTCCGGACACCGCGGGCCTTCGGCTGGGTTGACCTGGCTGTCGTCGGCCTGCTGGCCGCGTTCATCTATGCGCTCGTCACGGTGGCCCGCGAGTGGAGCGGCCCGTTGCAACAAGTCCCGGAGATTCATTTGGAAGCGCGTTACCTGCCACTCTACGCATTGCTCAGCCTTTCGCGTGGTGTCATTGCCTACGGGGTTTCATTCTTGTTCACCGTGGTCTATGGCTATGCCATGGCGCGGGTGACCGGTGCGGAGCGGGTGATGTTGCCCTTGCTCGATATTCTACAAAGCATCCCGGTGCTGGGGTTCCTACCGGGATTCGTGCTCGGACTGGTGCACCTGTTTCCTCATCAAAACTTCGGTCTCGAAATTGCCTCGGTGCTGATGATATTCACAGGACAGGTGTGGAATATGACGTTCTCATTTTACTCGTCGTTGAAGTCCGTGCCGCCGGATTTGGTGGCGGTCGCCCGCTTGGCCCGAATGTCGTGGTGGGAACGGTTCTTTAAACTCGACCTCTCCTTCGCCGCAACCGGGCTGCTTTGGAACAGCATGATGTCCATGGCTGGCGGCTGGTTCTTCCTGATGGTGAGTGAAGCGTTCGTGCTGGGGGAACACGATTTCCGGCTGCCGGGACTTGGTTCATACATGAGTCTTGCCATCGAGCGAAGCGATGGACTAGCCCAACTGCTCGGCGTGCTGGCGATGCTCGGCATGATTGTATTCGTGGACCAGATGGTCTGGCGTCCATTGGTGGCATGGTCGCGCAAGTTCAACGATGAAGAAACGGTTGCCGCCTCTGGTTCGTGGCTTTGGGAACGCATTCGCCGTTCGCGGGTTTGGTATGCGGGATCGCACGCGCTGAGTTTCCTCCAGCGGCGGATCAGTTCCCCCGCAGCCGCGCCAGTGACGCGCGTCGAAGTGCCCGGCTTCCGGGCGATGAGCTTGCGGCGTTGGACAAAACGACTGCTGGTTGCCGCCATCGGCGCGGTCGTTGTGTTCGGTGTGGTGAAGTATTTTCAACTACTGCTGAACCTTGCGGGCAGTGAATGGCTTCATCTGCTTCGCAGCACCGCGGCGACTTTTCTGCGCGTCCTCCTTGCCGTGGTGTTGGCCTCGCTTTGGACGATTCCGGTGGGCGTCATGATTGGCCGTCATCCGCGTTGGTCGCGCGCCTTGCAACCCGTCATTCAGATGGCGGCGAGTTTCCCGGCACCGATGATTTTCCCGGTGGTCGTCGGTGGCATGCTGGCCTTCGGGGTGGGCTTGAAAGTCAGCTCCGTCGTATTGCTGCTGTTGGGCACGCAGTGGTACATCCTCTTCAATGTCATCGCCGGCAGCAGCGCGATTCCGCGTGAACTCTGGGAAGTGTCTCGCTTGGCGCGGTTCTCGTGGTGGCATCGTTGGCAGAAGCTCATTTTACCCGGCATCTTTCCGAGCTTGCTCACCGGCTGGATCACCGCGATGGGCGGCGCGTGGAACGCCAGTATTGTCGCCGAATACATGAAGTATCACGGCCAGATACTCAGCACGACCGGGTTGGGCGCGGCGATCAGCCAGGCGACGGAACACGGTGACTTTCACGTTCTTGCCGCCGCTGTGGGTATCATGGCGGCGACAGTCGTGGGCTTCAACCGGCTCGTCTGGCGTCCGCTCAGTCACTGGGCGCAAACCCGCTTCACCTTGGAGACCTGATTATGACTACGCCCCTTTTGGAAATTCGAAACGTGTTTCAATCCTTCCCCGGCGCGGGGGGAGGAAGTGTGGAGATTCTCCACGACATCAACCTTGAGATTCGCGAGCATGAAGTCGTCGCTATCCTGGGGCCGTCGGGCTGTGGCAAATCCACGCTTCTGCGCGCCATTATTGGTTTGGAACAGCCGACTGCGGGTCAAATCTTTTATCGTGGTCATGTGCAGTTGGGCTTGAATTCGTCGGTTGCCTTGGTATTTCAGAATTTTGCGCTGTTCCCATGGTTGACTGTGCAACAGAACATTGCGGTCGGATTACCCCATTTGGCGTTGGCCGCCACCGAGTGTGAAAAGCGCGTGCGCCAGGTGATTGAGACGGTGGGCTTGGCGGGTTCGGAGGAAGCCTATCCAAAGGAGTTGTCCGGTGGCATGAAGCAGCGCGTTGGCCTGGCACGCGCGCTGGCCGTCGAACCAGAGATTCTCTGCATGGATGAACCGTTCAGTGCCCTCGACGTGCTCACCAGCGAGACGTTGCGCAACGAAGTCATAGACCTCTATACCCGCAAGGTTTCCACGGTAAACAGCATCCTCATGGTAACGCACAGCATTAGCGAAGCAGTTTTCATGGCGACGCGCCTGGTGGTGATGGGCGCTCATCCGGGTACCATTCGTGCCGTGCTCGACAACCCCTTGCCGTACCCGCGCGACGAGCATCATCCGGATTTCCTGGCACTCAACCAGAAGCTCCACGCGCTTATTACCCAGACGGTGTTGCCGGCCGAACCAGCTCTTACCGCGGTCGCCGGCACCGGTCGGTTGCCCATCCAGTCCATTCCGCCCGTCTCGCTCAGTCGCGCCATCGGCTTGCTCGAGGTCCTTGAGAACGAAGGCAGTCTGGAGCTGTTCGTGCTGGCGCGCCATGTAAATATCGAATTAACCCAACTCCTCCTCGTGGTGAAAGCCGCCGAGTTGCTGGGCTGGGTCATCACTCCGGGCGGCAGCGTTGAAATGACTGCCGTTGGCCGCACGTTTCTCGCTGCCAACATTGGCGCGCGCAAGCAACTGCTTAACGCGACTCTGCGAAACATTTATATCTTCGATCTCCTTGTCCAAGCTCTGAAACACTCGGCGAACAACGAAGTGGATGAAACCGTGGTCTTGAGCCAACTTGCCCTGACCTTCCCGCACGAGCGGCCACTGCGTCTCCTGCGCACAGTCGTCGCCTGGGCACGCTACGCGGAACTGTTCAAATACAGCAGCATTCGCAGGGTGGTTCACGGACTCCAACTGCCTCCTTTGACACCTTAAGCCCTCTTACTCAGGGAGAATAGTCGGCCTCGGGAACATTGCCGGTAGGGTTACACCCCATAGCACCTGCACGGATTATGAGCGATGTTCCTCATGTCATGAATAACCGACGACTCAACCGAAACGGAAAACCAGACCGCTAACCATCGTTGCTGGCGGAGCGTATGGATTCATTCAGACCATGAAAGAAATATTATGTTAGGAACTATATTGATTGTGTTACTCGTTCTGATGTTGCTCGGCGCACTTCCCACTTGGCCGCACAGCCGGAGTTGGGGGTATTACCCGAGCGGCGGACTGGGATTGGTTCTGACCATTTTGATTGTCCTGCTGCTGCTGGGCAAGATATGAGCAGGAAGCGCGCGATCACGGACGCGCCGACTGTCATCGGTCCCCCCGCCGGGTGCCGATGGCGGAATTTGGATGTGATTGGCACACTGAACGTCTGTGCTGGTCGAAGCAGTATTAATACACAAAGGATAAAACTATGATTCAATTGGAACTTACCAACGAAGAGGCACAACACCTCAAAGAAGAAGTGAAAAAGCGCCTTACCGATCTCGATCATGAGATCGCCCATACGGAAGCTTTGAATTTCAAAGCCATGCTAAAAGAGCGTCGGACGTCGGTCCAGAAATTCCTGGATAAGCTGCCGAATTCCGTATGAATTGCCGCCTTCTCCTCCGGGCGGGACGGTTCTCGACGCCATAAGCTTCTGGATTGTAACTGGGGGGGGAACTTGCGCAGGCTCTGGTCCATGCCGCACGGTCAAAATGAAGCCTTTTCACGGATGCTGATTGATAAGGCGTTGGAGTTCAGCGGGTGGAACCTGCTTACTGCCTGGAACATCTGCACCGCCCACCCACCGTCACCCGCAGCTTGCGGCTAAGCCGGTCCCGCTGGAACATCGAGCAATATTTTCAACGTGGGAAAGACGACTTGGGGCTGGACCACTTTGAAGGGCGCAGTTGGTTGGGCTTCCATCACCACTTGGTCATGGCGGTGCTGGCGTACCTGTTTGTGGTGGTGGTTTTCCTGGACGCAATAAAAACTTCCAGTGTGACGTGGGAGCAAGTGTTGACGAGGATGCGGCCGTGGCTGCTGAAGTCGGTCGGCTTATGTTTTTGCTGCGGTCGCAAGTTTGAGGATGTGAGCGTTGTTATAACTTAATATAGTAATACTAGATGGTGTTAGCCAGTCGGTTACCTGCGTTCGGTTGCATGACAGACTTAGGATCTGCTGCCGCGAGATTCACTTGCTGGTGATGCGAAAGCCTTCTTAGTTGCGCATGCGGCATTCCTGTTATGGACTCGCAATCCGGCTTATAAGAGTGTTCAACGGATATTTTGGAGGTTGATGACGGAATGCAGCTTAAATGTATTTTTACTGAAAATAGCATTTCTTACTGTTCGGTAAAATATTCGCATTCCAGTAAAAATTCAAACTTTACTCCAAGTTGGGCCAAATGTGCTTCATTAATCAGTCATTCCCGTCTTGGCCGTCGCAAAAGCCTCTTTTTTCCGTTTTACTTGCCACTTTTTATCGCTGCCCCGGACCACTTCCACGAGCCCGTAGTGCGATTCTGGATTATCCTTGCCGAAGTAGGGCTGATCCAGCAGTTCATAAAAAAACACGGCCTCAATGCCCGGTGTGGCGCGTAATTGGGTGGCCACCTTGCGGACGTATTCCGCCTGCTCCGCTTCCTTGCCGCCTTTGCTGCCATCTCGCCGGTTGATTTCCGTAATCCACAGCGGTTTGCCAAACCCTTTCAGCAGCTCCACCAGATTCAGTTTGCCTTGCACCTTGGTCAGGTCGCCCATTTCCGAATACCAATGCCACGCCAGAATATCGAACGGCACGCGATCCTCCCGCACCAGCCGCTCAATGAATCCAAAATGCAGCCACCCGGCCGTATCCACAATCGTGCGCGCATTCGGGTCCGCCGCCTTTACTCCCTCCTGTAATCCAAGGATCTCCGCCTTGGCCCGCTGATACCGGGTTTCCTCATAGTGATCCGGGCTGCTGCCGTCCGGATCGCCGTCCCATTTCCAAAGCTTCCCGCTGCGGGAGGTTTCCCCCTTGCGAATCATGGCATGGGCTTCGAGTTCGTTGCTCAATTCCCAATGCGTGATCTTGCCCTTGTAATGGGAAACCACCGCTTGGGCATAGGTGGTGGCTGCCGCGCGAATCTGCTCGGGAGTCGCCTGCTTGCTACGTCCTCCGGGCGACGCAAACAGCACCGGCAATAACTGGATCTGCCGTTGGCCGGCTTCCGCGACCAGTTCATCCATCCGGGCGGTGCTACCCTGGAACGTTTTCGCCCCCCAATCCATCCGGTACCAGCCCGCCCCGAGTTCGGATACCAGGTCCAACTGCGTTGTTATTGGCACATGGAAATACGCCTCCTGCGACACCGTGTGGCCGTTGATGCCCCATTGGAAGGGAGCAGCCACCAGGGACGTACCCGCAAGCAGACCCATCAAGCTGACCGCATAGAATGATTTCATAAATTTTTGCATATCATAAGAGAGCCTCGATTCTCGGCAAGGTGCGTATTTTAATGACCGGTTGTTGGTTGGTAAAAGTTCATGTTCTGAGGGTATTTTAAAGGCGGTCCACCGCTCATGCTTTCTCGCTGCCTTCCACTAGCGCGATTTCCTCCGGCGTGAGGCCGTACAATTCATATACCAGCGCGTCAATCTGTTGATCCGTGGCGGTGACGGCATTCTGCAACGACGCCCGCTCCGCGTCCGTCCTGGCCGCGCGCAACTTCGGCGTCAACGCCAGCATCTTGTCCACCAAACCCACCAACTTGTCGTGATGGGCTTTGTCGGTGGGGGTGGCAAAGTCAATCTTTCGGAAAGGAAGTTGGGAAAGAAACTGCCGGTTGGCGCTCATCCATCCGCCACGGAATGGCGCGCTGACGTTAGGAAAAAACCAGGCCAGAAGTTTGGAGTTGAGCAGGCCGGTGAGATAACGAAGATCGTGCCGTTCGTTCCCCGGCTTCCAGGTCACCCCCCCGACGTCAACATTATCGAGGTAGTTCCTACCCGTGGCATCGAAGGCAGCACAAAGACGGTCCACTAAACGAGGCACACAAACTTTTGTCCGCTCCTGAATGCCCAAGTTCTGGCTTCTTCCGAAGCGATACCACTCTGAGTCCGCGAATTTTCCTCGTTCTCTTCCTTCGAGCCGCTTGCGGTTGGCTTCAAGATATTTCGCTGTTTTCGGCGCTCGACGTCTGATTTCCGCGAATGGAACGAGGGTCGCATTCTCGTTGGAAACCGAATACGGAAATAGAATGAACTGCCGGCCATCAAAGCGATCGTATCCTTGGATATCCGTTCCACTCACCAGCGGATGAAGGAACTCCTGTTCAAGCTCGATTTCTACGCCCAGCGCCTTGGATTTTAAAGCAAACAGATTGCCGCGCTTCGCCACAAACTCCAAGACGAGCACATCGTCCGCGCTGGTTTGGAGGCCGACAAAGATGTCCGCAATGTTTCCAAGTCGGGGGGAGTAGGCTTTGAGTCGGTCAACCAGTTTGGCGCTGCGGCCTACGCTAAACGACCATGATTGTGCCGTGACTTTTGCCATCTCAATAGCGGCATCGGTTGCCGTATGCTTCTCAATCCATTCCTTCAGGTTATCCACCCGCACATAGTGGAAGGCATCCGGCCCTTTTCGCCGCAGGAACATCAGGCATGTGTAGGTGGTCGCGCCTTCAAAGACTTGTTGTGCACCGAAGTGAACAAGTTCCGTCAAATTTCTCCCGTTCGCAATGATATCGCGGAGTGGTTGGCCATACTCAGAGTTGGTAAACTTGTGTGGCAGGATGAATCCAAGCAGGCCGTTTTCATTTATTAAACCGAGACCCCGTTCAACAAAGCAGACGTAAATGTCGTAGTTTCCTTTTTTCGCTGCTGCATAAGCTTGATTTAAATAGGACACGGACTCTGCATCACTCTCTTGCATTGTCTGAATGCGGATATAAGGCGGATTCCCCACCACCGCATCAAACCCGCCCGCTTTCATGATGGCGGGGAATTGGACGGGCCAGTCGAAGGCGCGCACGCGCACGAGGTCCTCGGGCATCATCGAGAAATCGGAGGCAATGAGGGAGTTGCCGCATTTGATGTTGTCTTGTAACGGTGGCAGGATGGCTTCCTCGCCCCCGAATAGATCCTGCTCGCGCTGGAGCGTGGCACTGGTCTCGCCTTCCAGCATTTTCAGGTAGAGGGAGAGTTGGGTCACTTCCACTGCCTGTGGGTCGAGGTCCACCCCGTAAATGGTCTCTCGCAGAATTCGCCGTTTGAGTCGGGCGGTCAGGTGGAGCGCGTTGGTCGCTTCTTCCACCCAACACCAATCCGGCTTGCGCTTGCCGGGATGGTCCATGAGCCATTGCTGCCAGTGTTCGCACACCCGCTCGAACACCCGCAGCAGGAAACTGCCGGAGCCGCACGCCGGGTCCAGAAAACGGAGTTGCAGTGTTTCCTCCGGCTTCTTGTCGGCGAGCAGTACACCCACGGTCTGCTCCACAATGTATTCCACAATGTAGCGCGGGGTGTAATAAACCCCGCCCGCCTTGCGCACCTCCGGCTTTTCCTCGATGACCGCCCCGCGACCATGCGGGCGGACGATTTTGCCGAGGAACCGCTCGTAGATGGTGCCGAGGATTTCCACCGGGACATAGCCGAACTTGTACGCGGAGTAGGCGTTGCAAATTTGATCGAGAAAATCCGCGAGCCAACCATCGTCCACGACCAGTTCCTCGCTGAAATGGGGCTTGAACAGATTGCCGTTGAAAAACGGCACGTGCGAGGGCGGCCGCCGGTCCAACCCGCGAATGTGCCGGACGACCGAATGCCAGAGTGTCCCTTTGGGAGTAGCCAATCCCGCACTACCCCAGTTGGCGGGCGGTTCCTCGCGAAGCCCGCTGGGAGCGTCCTGCTTTGCCTGGCGTCGTCGCCAGGTTTCCAACAACGATTCCAGCTTGGTGCCCATGTCAATGCCGCGCGCCTCGGAGATGCGGATGAACAGGAGCCGGTCCAGGATACACTGGACGGCTTCATTGAGCCGCGTGCCTTCGAGCAGGTCGGCACGGTCATTATGGCGGATGAGGTCGGAGGCCAGGGAACGGCGCATGCCGTCCAGAAAGTCGAGAAACTTTTTATCGAAATTCTGCGTTGGATCGGGACGAATGACGAACTGGCCTTTGCCCAGTTTTAAGGGCTTCTTTGGCAGCGATTGAATCAGCCGTTCAATGCTGCCACTGGCCACCTGATCGCGCGCGAGCAAGTCCCAGAGTTCACCCGTCTTGGCAACGTAGTCCCGAAAGTGATACGTTTTCCAAAGGCCAATCAATGGTTCGTCCAGCTTGGGTTCACCGCCAACGATGTAAATGTTCAACTCCTCGAAATCGCTCAACACCACGAGTGGCACGCCGATGGTCCACGCATAACCCTTGGCTTGGTGGGCGTGCGGGGGAAGCTCCTCGGCGGGACGTTTGGCCTCGCAAACAAAACGCGGTTGAGCCTTGATGCGGAAGAGGTAGTCGGCGCGACCGCTATCCGTGCGGCTCTCCACCTCGACTTCGCGGCGCTGGGGGATCAGACCGGCATTATTCTCCATGTCCCAGCCGAGGGCGCGAAAGAAGGGGTTGAGGAATTCCTGCCGCAGGCTGGCTTCGTCGTAGCCTGAGCCTTTGTACGCGACCAGGTTCCGTCCGAACGTGTCAACCAGACGGTTCAGCTCGCGTTGGAACGACTCAAACGTGGCGGTATCAGACATGGCGGGGAGCGTAAAGGAAACCGGCAATCGGAAGAAAGCAAAAAACAAGGCATTGCATTCTCGCATTTCGCTCGACAGCCGGTCGGCGCTGCCGTAAGCCAATCGGCATGAATGTGGATGATCTTTTTGAGAGCGCCCCGCCAGTGAGGCCAGCCGAGTCGGCGGGTTTCAGCGATCTGGGGTTGTCCCCGCACGGACTGCTGTTGCTCACGCCGGTGCCAGTGAATTCTCCCTGGCAGGATGCTGCCGCCGCGCGACGCTTGGAAACCGCGCTGGGGAAGTCCCCGGCGCATGGGCTGCTGCATCTGGCCACTCAGGAATTGAATACGGTGTTGCCGGTGGCGGCGACTTGGTGGCGGGAGTTTGGCCGGAATTATTTTACGCGTTTGTGTCACACGCCCGGATTGGAACAGGCGCGGGACATCGTTCCGCTGCCGCCGCCGTCGGACTCAGAGTTGCTGGCGTGGATGGATACCGCGCCGCTCATGACCGGTGGTGAATATTTGAATCCCGATGGGCTGGTTGCGTTTTGGACCGGGCTGGATGAATTGGCCCGGGGCGAAATGCTGCGGCACAAGGAGGGGGCCGCCGCCTGGTTACGGGAACAGCATCCGCTGTGGCGCATGGTGGGGCGGGTGACGTTTCATCTGGCGGAAAATAAAAATCACCCCACGCATCCCTTTGCGTTCATGGCCAGTTATGCGTCGCGCTTATCGAACCAAGCGCGGGTGCAACACTTGCCGTTGGGGCGAGCCCTTCAAGAATATGCCGGGACACAAAACAAACCGGCGTTGTTAAATTTGCTCTCGCCCATTCAAAAAGCGTCCGAAAAAAGCGCCTTAGCCAAAGAATTAGTCGAGTCGGGCCGGATCTTCAAACCGTTGCCGTGGTCGCCCGCCGAGGCGTACCGGTTTTTGAAAGATGCGGCGTTGTTCGAGGCGTCCGGGGTGATTGTGCGGCTGCCGGATTGGTGGAAAGGCGGGCGTCCGGCGCGTCCCCAAGTGAGCGTGCGGGTGGGGGAATCCAAAGGGGCGGGCTTGGGCACGAAAACGTTGCTGGATTTTTCGGCCAGCCTGACGCTGGAGGGGGAACCACTCACGGAGAAAGAGTGGCAGGAGTTAATGAAAGCCAGTGAGGGGTTGGCCTTCGTGCGCGGCAAGTGGGTGGAAGTGAACCCCGAAAAACTCCAAGCGGCGCTGGCGCATTGGAAAAAGGTGGAAAGCATGGCTCGCAACGACGGCCTGACATTTTTTGAAGGCATGCGGCTGCTGGCTGGGTTTCGTCCCGGTGAGAATGCCACCGCAGCGGCTCAGAATACCGTTGCCGACACGGAGTGGACGGGCATTCAAGCGGGGCAATGGCTGGATACGGTGCTCAAGGAATTGCGCGATCCCACCCGGATTCCCGCCGCTGGAACCATTCCGGGGCTGCACGCGGAGTTGCGCCCCTACCAGGCCACGGGGGTGAACTGGCTTTGGTTTATTTCACGGTTGGGTTTGGGCGGTTGTCTGGCGGATGACATGGGCTTGGGAAAAACCATCCAGGTGCTGGCGCTGTTGCTCAAACGCAAGGCGGAGTTCGTGGAAGCGCGTCTGCCCAGTCTCTTGGTGGTGCCGGCTTCGCTGCTCGCCAACTGGCGTGCCGAAATTCTCCGGTTCGCTCCCTCGCTCAAGTTTTGCATTCTGCATCCCTCGGAAGACGCCTCGCTTTCCCTCGCGGCCAGCCGGCAATTTGAGCTGGTGATTACGACCTACGGAATGCTCAACCGGCAGGAGGACATGTTGAAAGAAAAATGGGATCTGGCCATTTTGGACGAGGCACAGGCCATAAAAAATCCCGGCACCAAACAAACCCGGGCCGTCAAAGCCATCCAGGCCGTCAGCCGTTTCGCGCTCACGGGCACACCGGTGGAAAATCGGGCGGCGGATCTGTGGTCCATCTTTGATTTCTTAAATCCCGGCTTGCTCGGGAATGCCTCCGCCTTTACGCAATTTATCCGCACCCAGGAGAAGGCGGGGCGTCCCGATTACACCCCGGTGCGCACGGTGACGCATCCATACCTCTTGCGCCGGCTCAAGACTGATAAACGGGTGATTTCCGATCTGCCCGAGAAAACCGAGGTCCGAGCCTGGTGTTCACTCACCAAACCGCAGGCGGCCTTGTACGCGCAATCCGTACAGACGCTGGCGGAAGCAATCGAAAACACCGGTGGCATCCAGCGCAAGGGCTTGGTGCTCGCGGCGATCATGCGGTTTAAACAAATCTGCAATCATCCCTCGCAATGGCTGGGGGATGGCGGTTACTCGCCGGAAGCCAGCGGCAAGTTTGCGCGGGTGCGGGAACTGGCGGAGGAAATTGCCGCGCGGCAGGAAAAGGCGCTGATCTTCACCCAGTTTCGCGAGATCACCGATCCGCTGGCGGAGTTCCTGGCCGGGGTGTTCGGCCGGCCGGGATTGGTGTTGCACGGGGGCACAGCGGTGGCCCAGCGGCGCAAGTTGGTGGAAGCGTTTCAGCGGGATGACGGGCCGCCGTTTTTTCTCCTGACCGTCAAGGCCGGAGGCGCGGGGTTAAACCTGACCCAGGCGGCGCACGTGATTCATTTTGACCGCTGGTGGAATCCGGCGGTGGAGAACCAGGCCACCGACCGCGCGTTTCGCATTGGCCAGAAACGGAATGTGCTGGTGCATAAATTTGTGTGTCGCGGCACCATCGAGGAGCGGATTGACCAGTTGATCGAGGATAAAAAATCGCTCTCGAACGAATTGCTGGAAGGCGGCGGCGAGCGGATGCTTACCGAGATGAACAATGACGAACTGATGCGCTTTGTTGCGCTTGACTTGCGCCGGGCAACTGAAGCATAAAGACAAAAGCATGAGCTGGTACAGTTTCAGACCCTACGTATCCGTCGCCGCACGCCGCATCAAAGCGCAGCGTGAAATGGCTAAACTCGCAAAAAAAGGCCAAACCATCCGCCCGGTCACCATCGGTGGTCGTACCATTGCCCATAGCTTTTGGGGCAAGTCTTGGTGTGATAACCTGGAATCGTACATGGATTACGAGAATCGGCTGCCGCGTGGCCGCACGTACGTCCGCAATGGTTCCGTGGTGCATCTGGATATTTTCCCTGGCAAAATCGAAGCCATCGTCAGCGGGTCGGAGCTTTATCGCATTAACATCGATATCACTCCGGCGGCGCAAAAGAAGTGGCAAGCCCTGTGCCGGGAATGTGCCGGTGGCATCGGCTCGCTGGTGGAACTGCTGCAAGGCCGATTCTCGGACAGCGTGATGAACGTGATCACCCGCCGGGAGACCGGGCTTTTCCCCTCCCCTCAAGAGATCAAGTTAAAGTGTTCCTGCCCCGACTGGGCCAACATGTGCAAACATGTCGCCGCCGTGTTGTATGGCGTGGGCGCGCGTTTGGATGAAAATCCGGAATTATTGTTTGTGCTGCGCTCGGTAAATCACGCGGACCTGCTTACCCATGCGGCAACCGCCACCGACCTCGCCGCCAAGACCGCCACGGCAGGCGCAGAATTGGCGGAAAGCGAAATTGGAGCCGTATTTGGCATCGAATTGGACACGGAAACCAACTCCGCTCCAGTTCCGACACCTACTGCGGAATCCGTGCCCGCCAAACCGGCCGTGCGCAAGAAGACCAAACCAGCATCCATTCTCCCGGCCAAACTCGGCGGAAAGGCGAAGAAAAAAGCCGCCAAAACCAAACCGGTCAAAAGTAAAAAGACGTTAAAATCCAGGTTCCCATGAACGAGACCAAATGGAGCGTTGCGGTTCAGCCG
The DNA here is from genome assembly GCA_037139415.1 of Verrucomicrobiota bacterium. Taxonomy (NCBI): domain Bacteria; kingdom Pseudomonadati; phylum Verrucomicrobiota; species Verrucomicrobiota bacterium. The sequence goes on from JBAXGN010000015.1 coordinate 55,679, forward strand.
CTAACGGGCGCCACCGATAATTCCGGGGTGTCGCTATGTTTGAGCAAAGCGCCGACGTTGTTCGAAGGAGAGCCCGCTCAGGAAATTCGCGTTAATCTGACGCGCGGACAAGCGTTTCACCTTGCAAATTTGTTGAAGAAAGCTTTGGCGGGAAGGGACGGCACAGAAGGCGACGACCAGCATCGGTGCAGCCTGCCAACGGTAGCAGTGCGACCTGAGCCCAGTGCAAACGCGACCCCATTTTTCACCAAAACGCAGGGAAACTACTTGAGATTCATCTACAAATACCAGCAACGATTTGGCGGCTCACCAGCGGAATCAGATATTCAACGCCACTTCCTCGTCTCCGCTCCCTCGGTCAACAATATGATACAGCGGCTCGAAGCAAAACAATTAATTTCCCGGGTTCCCGGCCAGGCGCGTTCCATTCGTCTGCTGGTCACGCCCGAAATGCTTGGAGTGGAGTAAGAGTGTAATCGAATCTAATTTTTACCGGATTTTCAGCGCATGGCGCACTTCCATAAACATTTGGTGGACCGGCAATGTTTTGCTGACAAAACCCTTGGCCCCCAATGCCTTGGCTCTTTGCAGTAGGTCTTCCCGAAAGCCCAAGCCCGTCAAAATGATTACCGGCAATTCGGGAAGTTGCTGGTGGATTTCCTCCAGAAAGTCCAGACCGTCGCCATCCGGGAATTGGACGTCCAACACCACCAGATCAAAGGACTTGGTGCTCAACACTTGCTGTGCGGCTTGCACACTCTCCGCAGTTGTGGTGTCAAATCCTTTACTCCCGAGGAATTTCGCGAGAACCGTGCGGATGGATTCCTCATCGTCAACGATCAATATGTGCTGCCGTTTTTTTGTTTCCATAAACTTCACCTCTAATTTTTCCCATCAGCCGGTCAAGGTCAAAGCAATTATTTGGTAATTTTTCAGTTTTACACGCCGTTGTATGCGGGTGTAACCGAAGCGTTTGATGCCGCCCCGTCATCAGCCCGGCACTAAAATTGTAACCTCTGCTTGTTGCGCAACGTCAACAATAGTATGCCATACAATGGTTGCAGGCAGGTTATTTTGGTGGTTTAAGCAAACCACGGCAAGACATGTGGCCATTAGTGGCGTAAGGCCAATTATGAATATGGAACCAACTTTCGACGCGAAGCCGATGTTTGTGGATGTGAATCGGATGAGCCAATGTTTGCCGATGTCCCGGCGGGAGGCTGCCCGGCGAGGGCTGCTGGGCGCAGCGGGGTTGTTGCTGGCGGGTTCGCTTGGGCCGACGGCGCTGGCGGCTCCGGGGTTGGGCCGGGCCAGGCTGCAAGCGGCTGCCAATGGCAAGGCCAAGTCAGTTATCCAAATCTGGCTGTGGGGCGGCGCGTGTCACATTGATACGTTCGATCCAAAGCCGGCCGCTGGCAACGATATTTGCGGGCAGTTCGACAAACCCATCGCCACCAATGTCAGCGGCATCCAGATCAATGAGCTGCTGCCGTTGTTGGCCAAGCAAGCGGACAAGTATTCCCTCATCCGCAGCATGACGCACGGGGTGAATGCGCATGAGACCGCCTCTTATACAACGCAAACCGGGCGAATGTCCGGGGATCGGTTGGTGTTTCCCAGCATGGGGGCGGTGGTGTCGCTGTTCAAAGGGTATGAAGCCGGCTACAAGGGGCTTATCCCGCCATATGTGGTGTTGACCGAATTGCAGGGGCGTTTTTCCGAGGCCGGCTTTTTGGGCACGCGTTATAAACCGTTTGCCACCGGTGGCGACCCGGGCCAATCCCGGTTCGTGGTGGAGGGGGTGATCGCGCCCGGCATCAGTGATCGGCGGCAACAGGAGCGCCGGGATTTGCTGAGCAAGCTGAATTTCCTGGAGCACGGCAATCCTGGTGACGCGCAAATGGCCGCTTTGGAGCAATCCGAGAAGCAGGCGTACGATTTGATTTTGGGCGACGCCGGCAAGGTGTTTGATCCCTCACAGGAGAAAGACTCGCTACGCGATGATTATGGGCGCAACACCTTTGGGCAATCCTGCCTGATGGCGCGTCGGTTGGTTGAACGCGGGGTGCCCTATGTGACCATCAATTACAAAGGATGGGATACACACAAACAGCATTTTCAAGCCATGCGCCGGAAATTGCCGGAACTGGACAAAGGGCTGGCGACGCTGCTGAAAGATTTGTCGGATCGCGGGTTGCTCGATAGTACCATCGTTTGGTGCTGCGGCGAGTTTGGCCGAACTCCGAAGGTGCAGTGGGAGCCGCCTTGGAGCGGTGGACGCGGGCATTTTGGCTCGGCCTATTCCGCATTGGTGGCCGGCGGCGGTTTTAAGGGCGGACACGTCGTGGGTGCCACGGATGCGAGAGGCGAGGCGGTCAAGGATCGGCCAGTCTATCCGGCGGACCTGATTGGTAGCATGTACCAGTTGCTCGGGATTGATACGAACGGGCAACTGCCGCATCCCATGGGTGAGGTGGTGCGGGTGCTGCCAACGCCCAAGGATGGCGTGAATTTGGGTGGCCTTTTGAAAGAAATCGTTTAAGTGATGACTTTTGCTATGCGTTTAAACCAATGGCGGCAAGCCGGGGTGATGCTGGTGTTAATGCTGGGGCAGGGGATGGTGCTGCTGGCGCAACCGATCACGCCACGCATTGGCTATGTGTTTCCCGCCGGTGGTCGCCAGGGAACCACGTTCCAGGTCAAGGTCGGTGGCCAGTATCTCGAGGGCGTCACCAATGCGTTTATCTGCGGCGGCGGGGTGCAGGTCAAGGTGGTGGATTTCAATAAGCCGTTGAGCGTTGGTCAGTTCACCAAACTGCGCGATGAAATCAAGGAGTTGCAGGATAAAAAGAGCGAGGCCACCAAAAGCTCGAAGCGCTCGGGAAAGACCACCGCCACCTGGACGGCCGCCGATGAGAAACAGATCGAGGAAATCCGGGCCAAAATGTTTAAAAACCCGCCCAAGCGGCCAGGAAATCCCGCGATTGACGAGGTTGCCACCGTGCAAGTCACCATCGCACCGGATGCGGAACCCGGTGAACGTGAGGTGCGGCTGGGCACGCCGTTTGGACTGTCGAATCCGTTGATTTTCTTTGTTAGCCAACTGACCGAGTACGCGGAGAAGAATGCAAAACCCACCGAGGAAAAGGGAAACTTTAAATCGTTCAAGAAAAAGACCACGGACCAGACCCGCTATATCGGCTCGGATACCCAGATCACTCTGCCCGCCACCGTGAACGGGCAGATTATGCCCGGGGCTGTGGACCACTACCGGTTTTATGCGCGCAAAGGGACGCGGCTGGTTGTTGTGGCGCGCGCGCGGCAACTGATTCCATATCTCCCCGATGCGGTGCCCGGCTGGTTTCAGGCCACGCTGGCGCTCTTTGATTCCAAAGGCAAGGAACTCGCCTATGACGATGATTTCCAATGCAACCCTGACCCGGTCCTCTATTTCGAGATACCGCGTGATGGCGAGTACATGGTCGAGGTGAAGGATGCCATCTATCGCGGACGCGAGGATTTCGTTTACCGTATTACTTTGGGGGAACTGCCGTTCGTGACGGGCATCTTCCCGCTGGGCGGTCCAGTTGGAAGTAAAACCAGCGTTGAACTGAAAGGCTGGAATTTGCCGGTGACCAATATTGTGCAGGATGCCTCGAACTTGGAGCCGGGCATTCATTCGCTGGCGTTGCGCAAAGAAGACCGGGTCATCAACCGTGTGCCGTTCATGGTGGATAACCTGCCGGAATGCCTGGAGCGGGAGCCGAACACCTCGGAATCCCCGCAGCGGATCACCCTGCCAGTCATTGTCAACGGGCGGATTGGCGCGCCGGGCGATTGGGACGTGTTCTGCTTTGACGGCAAGGCTGGCAGCGAGATCGTCGCTGAAGTCTTTGCGCGCCGGCTCAATTCGCCGCTGGATTCCATGCTCAAGCTGACGGATGCCGCCGGCAAGCAACTCGCCTTTAATGATGATCACGAGGATAAAGGATCGGGCTTGAACACGCATCACGCGGATTCCTTTCTGCGCGCCACCCTGCCGGCGAACGGCACCTACTACCTGTACCTTGGCGATGCCCAGCGCAAAGGCGGCCCCGAATTTGCCTATCGTCTGCGCGTCAGCGCACCGCAACCCGACTTTGCGTTGCGTGTGGTGCCCTCGAGCGTCAGTGTGCGCGGTGGGACTTCGGTGCCGATCACGGTGTATGCGTTGCGCAAGGACGGGTTCAGCAATGAAATCGCGCTGGTGCTCAAAGATGCGCCGGCGGGGTTCACGCTGACTGGCGCCAAAGTGCCGGCTGGGCAGGATCAGGTGCGGCTCACCCTCACCGCACCGGCAATCACTCAGGACTACCCGGTCAGCCTTCATCTGGTGGGCACCGCCACTCTTCAGGGGCGGACAGTGACTCGCCTTGGCGTGCCGGCGGATGATATGATGCAGGCGTTTGCCTATCGGCATCTGGTGCCCGCCCAGGAATTCAAAGTGGATGTGTTTGGCCGCTACATGGCCAAGCGCTCTGTGAGGATACTGAGTGCCACCCCGGTGAAAATCCCTGCTGGCGGCACTGCCCGCCTCGAGGTTGGCATCCCGCTGATCTCTGCGTTTGTTGGCAAGATAGACTTGGAATTAAGTGAGCCGCCGGAAGGCATCTCCATCAAAAACATCGCGCCGGCGGGCGAAGGCACGGAGATTGTTTTGCAGTGCGATGGTGCCAAAGCCAAACCCGGTCTGAAAGGAAACCTGATTTTCACGGCCTTCGCGGGGAAATTTCCGAACGCGCCAGCCAAGACCAAGCCCGGGATGGGCAAGTTCCGGCCTTCGCTGGGCGCTTTGCCGGCGGTACCGTTTGAAATCGTGGAGCAGAAACTCTCCGCTAAATGAGTTAACCTATCTTTCGACACTGGCGGCATTTTTTTTGAAGGAACGATGGATTCA